>CAMVMQ010000031.1 GCA_947168625.1 uncultured Caryophanales bacterium | reverse complement strand
AAAATTATGATATAATATTTTGCATTCAAGGGGAAACTATGGAAAATAAAGAATTAAATATTAATGAATTTTTAAATGAATTTTTAAATAATAATCATGAGAGAAACAATTTATTATTTGATAATATTGATGTATTCTACAAAATGTCTCAATTTATAGGAAAGCAAACATCGATAGAAATACCTAAAGCAGCAGGTGATTGGAGTAGAATATCAAAAGTAACATTCTTTCGAAATATTGAGTTAATGGATAAATTTTATAAAAAATTAAGAATACAATTTGATATAAATAGAATATTAAGTGATGGGACAATCGATATAGTAACTACAGATTACGAAAGAATAATGTATGGACTTAATAACTATTTAGGAAAACATAAAGCAATTAAAATATATAACAACGGATATATTACAGATGCTATTGTATGGGTACATGAAATATCTCATTATCGTAATCAGCCTGAAGATAGAAGAGGACAAGTAAATGATTTATTGACAGAAGCCCTTGCCCATACAGCATCCTTGATATATACTGATTATTTAGAAGCAGAAGGATTTGTTTATGAGGCAAATTTTGGAAGATATGATCATATAAATATATTTAATAATGTATCATATGATTCATACATTGTATCAAAAGTTTTTAAATTATATGAATCTTTGGGAGATGTTTCAAAAGAATCATATAAATATTTCTATAAAAAAGATGAAGATTATGAAGAAGTAATAGATAAATTTAAAAAAATAATAACTGAAGATTCAATAAGAATACATGATATACTATGGTATACCTTATCAGGAGCTCTTTCAGTATATATGTATGAACAATATCGAAAAGACAATACATTTATAAATAAAATAGAAGAATTGAATACTTGTCTATTAAATAGAGATAGTCTTCAAAAATGTCTAAGTACCATTGGTATCACTGGATATAATAAAGAAAGTTTAGATAAAATAAAAGAAGCATATGATTTATTCAAAAAAGATTTAAATAATCAACAACATAAAATATTAAAAAAATAGTTCATATTGTTTGAACTATTTTTTATTTTAAATACCAAGTATTATTAATATCACAGCTTTGACTTAGAGGCTCGGGATTAGGTTTATCAAGTATAGCAATTGTAGGCATCCTAAAAGCTGTACCAAACATAATACAAGTACCAGGATGCAAAGTTTTAATTTTATTTGTTACTGTAATATCAGCACTAGATATAATGTCTTTTATAAACTGTAAATCTTTAGGATGAAACATTTTAAATACTAAGAAATTACTACACTGTGAAATAGTTGTTTCCGATAGTTCTGATGGTCTTTGTGATACTATACCAAGAAGTAATCCATATTTTCTACCTTCTTTAGCAATTCTTTCAAATATGTTATAACCAAGAATATCGACATCACTATCATTTTGTACATATCTATGAGCTTCTTCAAGCACAATATGAAATGGCATTGAAGCTCTTTGATTAAGAGAAGTGATATAATCAAACAATAACTTAGAATAAATTTTAACTAAGTTTTTAGCAAATCTATCATCAACATAATTAATATTAAAGTTAACAATCTGAGCTTTTCTACCATTATTACAAGTTAATAATAAACTTATAAATCCCTCTCTATTAACATAAGTATCTAAATCAAAATATCTAGAATAATCACTATTCATTAGGTTATTAAATCTAACCTTAAGAACATTACCAAGTTCAAAAGCAGCATCACTATTCATTATTCCTTCACTAATTAAAGCAAAATCAAGCGCAGTAGAAAAATCCTTCATTGTATACATATACTCACCATTAGGTAGAGATAATTCAAAGTTATTAAGACATAAACTTTCTAAATATTCAATAACAAGTTCAACATCAGCAAACTCACCACCTTGTTCAACAAATAAACATTGTCTAATGGTTCTCGTCCATCCACCTTTTTCAAGTTTAATTTCAAGATTAAGATTACTAGTACTAAATTTGGCTAGGATAGAAACAACTTTATTTCTAATAAGACTAGGAGCTTTACCAGAAAACAATACATCGAGTAAACATCTAGCAATAATATCATTTTTTTGACTAATAACTTCCGATTCTTCTCTCGCAAAATAAGAAACTAATTTTAATGCTTTCTCAATAATAGGAATTTGTTCTTTAGAAGTAACATTCATAAGTAGACAAAGATCATCTACGCCAAGAAGCCAAAAAGGATATCTTAGAAGTTCAAATTCTGTACTATTTAAATCAGTAGTATAAACTTTATAATTAATATTTTCATTGACCTCATGGATTCTCGAAAAAGCCCTTTGATACTCACCATAAGCATCAAATAAGAATATATTCGAATAAAAAGGTAATTTCTTACATTGATAAAACACGCTTTGAAGTATTTTAGCAACACTATAACTTTTACCAGAACCAGAGTTACCTAGAATAGAAAAATGATTAGAAAAGAAGTTTCCTATATCTAGTTTAAGATTGTAATTAGGATATACATAACTTTTACCAAGTACAATACTATTGTCAGAACTACTACTTAAAATAATATCAAGACTAGCATTATCAATAAGCTGACATGCTGCATTAAAAGATGGTTTTGTAATATCACCAAATAAAAATTTACCATTCCTAATTTCACCAGTAAGAACAGCTTTCATGATACCATCCTCAATAGAAATAACTTCACCGATACTAGTAAAGTCCTTATCCCTAAACACAACATGTTTACCAATTAAACCATCTATTGAATAAATATCAACGCCAAGTCTAACTGATACAATACTTTCATTAATAGCAATAATCTTTCCTAGCATTCTAACTACATCCTTTCTATTCTATAATAATTATACACCATAAAATTAAAATTGTATATAATGATTGCAAAAAAAAATAAGTTATGATAAGATAAATAAAACAATATATAAGGAGGATTTACAAATGAAAGAATATATTGTAAAAAAATGCGAAAAGTGTGGTGCTCTGATTAGAGTATTAGAAGATTGCAATTGTGATAATTGTGGCATTACCTGTTGTGGAGTACCTATGATTAAATTGAAACCAAATTCAACTGATGGATCAGCAGAAAAGCATGTCCCATGCTGTGAAATAAAAGATGGAAAGGTATTTGTAACAGTTAATCATGTTATGGAAAAAGAACACTACATTGAATGGATTAGCTTTGTTTATGATGACATTGAAATAACTACTTATTTAACACCAGATAAAAAAGCAACAGCTCATAGTAAATATATTAAAGGAATGAAAATATACGCTTATTGTAACAAGCATGGGTTATGGGTTAAGGAAGTCGATTAAGAAACTATGGAAGTACAAGAATTAGAAAATAAAATAAAAGAATTAGAGACACGTTTATCTAGATTAGAAAAAATAGAAAATAATAGACAAACCTTCAAGATAGTAAAGATATTAGTAAAAACAATCATTACTCTGATTATATTGTTTGGTCTATGGACAGGATATAATTATGTAAATCAAACCTACATAAAGCCTTACAAAAAAACAATAGATGAAATAAAAAGCACATATGATAATGTAAAAGATTTTTCATTAGACAGTATTTTAGGTAAAAATAAAGAAAAAAGTAATACTTAACAGGTATTATTTTTTTTATATCTTTTGAAGCCTGTAGTCTTCAAAAGTACTTTAGAGCCTGTAGTCTCTAAAGTAACAATTATTTAGTATTAGATTTTCAATAATAATATTGATATAACCATTGCAACTTAAAGCTATTCTTGGTACAATAAAATTATACAAGGGTGGTTTTATAATTAAAAGAATAATATTTGATATAGATGGAACATTAATTAGAGATGTTGATTTTAAACCATTTATAATAGAAACATTTAAAAATTATGGTATAGAAGATTTAGATAAAGCACATTTATTTGCATCTAATATAGACAAATATGAAAAATATTATAACTGTTATGATAAAGATTTGTATTTAAATTATTTTAGTAATATAACAGGAATAAAATTAGATTATAACTTCTTAAGAATACTATTCCAAGAAGTAAAGAAAGCAATACCAAATAATTCAGTACCAATAAGAAGAATGTTAGCAACATTAAATTAATATGAACTAGTATTACTATCTAACTATTTTGAAGAGTCGCAAAGAAATAGATTAACTGCTATGGGGATTAACAATTATTTTAGTGAGTACTATGGTGAAAAGATCATTAAACCTAATGAATTGGCCTATATGAGTGCTAAAGGAAATCATTTACCAGAAGAATGCTTAATAGTAGGTAATGATAAAAAACTAGATATTGATATGCCAAAATCATTAGATTTAAAACCTTATATGTAAATGATACTGGTGATATAAAAAGTGTTGAGATGATATCACTCAAATTAATAAAAAAATTATAGAATACTAATAAAATTACAAATAACATTGTAACAAAATAGTATTAAACTATCTATATCGACATAAATAAAAAAGCAAAGCACACATAAAAAGAAACGGATGTTTGACATTTTATGAATTTTAGTGTACAATACACAATCGTATTGGGGAAATCCTTGCCCAATACTAATCTAAGGGGGAAAATATAATATGGAAAAAAAAGGAAATTTATACGTTATTACGCCTAGCGATCTTACATATGAACCGATTGAAGTTAGCGACGAAGGAGCCAAAGAATATATACAGTATGTATCTAAAGAGTTGGCTAAATTCATTGGAACAATTCAATTTGGGTTAAGTTTTTTTGATATAAAAGCAAGTATAAATGAAGATAATAAAAATCAGATTGATTTTTATGATGGTAATAACAATTTATTATATAGTAAAAAAATAGAATGTCCCAAGAATCAAATAGAGTATATAACAGCATTGATGAAAGCCCAATTTAGTGGTGAATTCAAAACTGACTTAGGAAAAATTTGCTGGAAAAGTGAGCCTATTTATGATGAAGGCGATAATTCAGAAAACTATTATTTCAATTTTAAACTTGACAAATATTCTAAAACACTATCTATATGCAGAAGAAATGGAAAAATAGTAAATATTGAAGCTCAAATTTATGGACAAAAGGATTTTAATATAAAAAAATTGGCTGTTTCTGAGTTGAAGGGTAAGCGGGTAGATTTTCAGCTTGATGATGTATTTGGCTCTGAGGGGAACAAAGTAGATGGTATTGTGAGACATTTAAACTTCCATAAATCAATATTTAATAATGACGTATCAGCTAGTTCAAGAGAAAGTCTTGCATATGAAAAAGGAAATTCACTTGATTCATCGCATACTTCTTGGGATGGAATAGAAAGAGACAGAATAACCATATGGCAAGACAAAGAAAGAAAAGAAATTAATGTTTCTAACGCTAAGATGCTTGACTATATTCAGAAAATTTTATCTCATCCTCGAAGTAAAGAAATTATTTCATATTTAGAAATTGAAATGGAAAGAGAGTTTCCGGGAATAATGAATTATATAAAAACTAACTTTAATGTTTATAATGAAATAACAGGATTAACTTATGAAGAAGATTTAGATTTTGAAAATCTTCATAAAAGTATAATTCTGCCGGAATGTGATTTGCCAGTTAATAAAGAAAAAAAATTGAATAGAAAACAAAAATAATGAAAAGGTAAAAAGCCTTTTCTTTTTCATACTTATTTAAACAATTTTAGATAAATTTTTATATATAGATTTATTGTAATAATTATGTATTTGTGATATATTTATTATGGATAAAGGAGAATTGTGAATATGAAAAAAAACAAAGAAAATAATAAATTTATACCAGTAATAATATTTATAATAATTGCCTATATAATTATAAAACCATTTTTTAATTTAGATGGAAGTAGTAATAAAAGAAATGATAGTACTTTTAGAATACTTGCTTCCACTTCAACAAAGAAAATGGATGATAAAATAATAAAATATGGTAAAAAAAATGGGATAAAAGTAGAAATAGAACACTATGGAGATTTGGAGATAGTAGATATCCTAAACTCTGATAGTAGTCCTTATGATGCGGTTTGGATATCTAATTCTATATGGTTATATATGTTAGATAATAGTTATCTAACAACTGATAGCAAATCGATTGTTATCGATCCAGTAGTAATGGCAATAGAAAAAAGTAAAGCTGAAGAGTTAGGCTTCATTGGAACTGATATATATAATAAAGATATCTTAAACGCTATTAAAGAAGGAAAACTAAAATATGTTATGGCATCAGTTACTAAAACCAATACTGGAGCTACTAGTTACTTAAGTTTTTTAAATAGTATGGCAGGTTCTCCTGAAGTATTAACGGAAGAAATGCTTGATAATAATAGTCTTAAAGAAGACTTAAAATCATTTTTTAAAGGAGTAGAAAGAGTAAGTGGGGATGAGGAATATTTAACAGAAATGTTTAAAAACGGTGACTATAATGCCATGATAAATTATGAGAGTTCCCTAATAGAGTTAAATAAAGAGTTAGTTAAAAAAGGAAAAGAACCATTATATTTAATCTATCCCAAAGATGGGGTAGCAATAAACGATATGCCATTTGCTTATATAAATAATGATTCTAATGATACTAAAAATAAAGA
Organism: uncultured Caryophanales bacterium; assembly: GCA_947168625.1. Lineage (GTDB taxonomy): Bacteria > Bacillota_I > Bacilli_A > RF39 > UBA660 > CAG-302. Next base: position 2,561 of record CAMVMQ010000031.1, on the reverse strand, counting down.
AAAATTTATAAAATTGCAATCGTATCTAAGAAGTGACGAAATAATTAAATTAATGGAAGAATATGGTTATCGATCTTGGTATGGAGGAATAAATAAAAAAGCTGATACTAAAGTGTTTAATCCTGACTGGGGAATCGATACAACTAAGTATTTAAAAGATATGAAATACCCTAGCAAAAAAGTAATTACTAAGGCAATTAACTTATACATAGAGTCTCTTAGAAAACCAACCCATGTTGTATTCTGTTTAGATGTATCAGGAAGTATGTATGGAAAAGGGTTAGACGAGTTAAAAGAAGCAATGAATTATATTTTGGATTACGAAACGGCCAGTAAAAACAACTTGCAATTTTCTGAAAAAGATAAGATAACTATAATAACTTTTAATGATAAAGTAAAAAAAATATACGAGACAAAATATGGCAATGATACTAATGAAGTAATAAATAATATAAATATACTTGAAACAGGTGGTGGTACTAATATTTATAGTCCAAGTATTGAAGGATTAAAAATACTAAAAAAAGATAGCGATGATGAATATACAAAGACAGTAATATTAATGACTGACGGACAATCAAATGTCGGATCGTATAATGACTTGAGAAGATATTACATAGGTAACAATGAAAATGTTCCAATATATAGTATAACCTTTGGTAGTTCTAGTGAGTATGAATTAAATAAACTAGCAGGTCTCTCTAATGGTAAAGTTTTCGATGGAAAAAACGGATTGTTAAAAGCCTTTACTGAAGTAAGGAGTTATAACTAATATGAAGAATAAAGAAGTAGTATCCGCTGTTGTAGGAGCATCATTCTTCGCTGTTCCTTACTTAGGATTATCAATAGCTTTAGCCCCAGCCTTAGTAATAGGCGCAGCAGCCTTTGGTGCAAGTGAATTAGTCTTATCAAGTTTTAAAAGTAAAGAAACATTAAAAGATACCAATAGAACACTATATCAAAAAATTCAAGATGCCAGAAGGCAAAATAAAGAAATATTAATTTTAATACCAAAAGTAGAATCAGATGATACTAGAAAGAATTTAAATGAAATCCACAGTACTGTTGATAAAATATTAACTACTATTGAAAAAAGTCCTAGTAAAGCAAATAGATTAAATAACTTCTTTGAATATTATTTACCAGTACTAATAAAAATAGTAAATCGTTATGATGAAGTAGAAAATCAAAAATTAGTATCCAAAGAAGGAAAAGATTTTATGAAGAAAGCTGATAAAATGATCGAAGGAACTAATAACGCTTTTGAAAGTATTTTATCATCTTTATATCAAAAAGATATCATGGATGCTGATGCTGATATGAAAGTATATGATATGATGTTAAAAGCCGATGGAATAACAGGTGATAATCTAATAATGAAAGGAAGTGATAATAATGAAGAATAAAAAAGCTTTAATAGGAGTTATCCTCTTTATTGTCTTAATTATTGCAATCATTGTTATTAAGTATTTAACAGATAATGATAAAGGAGATATCTTAACTGGGAAATTAACTACAGTCTATGTAGCCACTGGTGGTGGTAAAGAAGACTTCTTGGGTGACAAAGATGTAAAGAAAATTCTAAGAAAGAAGTATAAAATAAACGCTGTATTTGACACTTGGAGTAATGGTAAAACAATAACTAAACCTTTGATAAGAGAAAGCGTAGGCCTTGGAAATCAAAGCATTATAAACAAAATGTCAAATGGTGAAGAATTTACAATTTTATCTGAAGGAGTATCTAAGTATGACGCATTATTTACATCTGATCAAAGATTTTATGACTACTATAAACTAAGCCCTAATAAGGACGCTGGTGAGTCAGACAGATACACTGTTTTAGATGGAGGATTAACGTTAAATACGCCAATTGTAATATATAGTTGGAAAGAAGTAGTAGATGCCTTAATAAGTGAAAACATTGTGACAGAAATAGATGGTGTTTACTATATAACAGACATGAATAAATTAATAGATTATATTTTAAGTGGCAAAAAATGGTCAGACATAGGATTATCTGGTTTATACGGAAATATTAATATAGCTTCTACTGACCCAGTATCATCAAGCCCAGGTGCTACATACTATGGATTATTACTTTCAATTTTAAGTGGTGGTGAAGTGAATGCTGATAATATTGAAAACAATTTGCCAAAATTAAAAGACTTCTATATTAAATCAGGATATATGAATAATACGCCAGCAGACTTATTTGAAAGATACTTGAAGACTGGTATGGGTGGAGAACCAATGATCGTAGATTATGAAAAAAGTATGATAGATTTTGCAAATTCTAGTCCAGATGCATTTAATAGGGTAAAAGATGATATTAGAATCTTATATCCAACTCCTACTATTTGGAATTCTCATTGTTTTGCCGTATTTAGTGATAAAGGTGCAAAATTATACAAAGCTCTAAATGATGAAGAAATAGGACAAATAGCTTGGGAAAAATATGGATTTAGAACCGGAGTAACAGGTGGTACATATGATGTATCAAGTATCGGACTAGGAGTACCACAGACAATAACAAGTACAGTTACAAGTTTAAAAATGGATAC
>CAMVMQ010000030.1 GCA_947168625.1 uncultured Caryophanales bacterium | reverse complement strand
CTGGTGAGACATTTTCAAGCGATAACACTTAAGACATTATCATAAATTAATCATAGGTAAATTGATGGAAAAATATGAGCATATTGACATATAAATAATATTGAGTATAATAAAGAGCTAAACAAGGAGAAATTATTATGTTTGATAAAAAAAAGTTTGCTATTGAAATCTGTAATTTAAATCCAGAAATTATTTTTTATTTCTATAACGATGTATGGCCAGTATGTTTTAGAAAAAAAGAAGAATTAAAATTACCTGATGGGTGGATAAAGAAAGATGGAAATACTATATATAATATCAAAGAGGATATTAGTTTAAAAATAATTATGTTAACTGATTATGTTTTTCCTAGAGCAGAAGATATCATAGATAAAAATGCTCATTACTATTTATTAATGACTCCACTTAATTACTATGTTTCTTCTTATCGTGGTAAAGATTTCATAGAAAGAGAAAAAAAAGAATCCAGAGAAAAATGGGTAGAATGTGTAATTGTTGAAGATAGATATCGAGTATGTGATGGTTGCTTAATTGAATTTGCATCATTAGAAGAAGGATATGGTAATGAAGTTATTTCATATGATAGTTTTATTTATAATACTAAGGAAGGCCTAATTGTCAAGAAAGAAGAAGGAATGGAATGTGTATTAGAAAACTTTAATGAACCGTTGTATAAAGATTTATATTTAAAACATTCTGCTTATGTTCTAAAAAAGGTAAAAAAGGGAGGTAAATAATGAAAAATTATTATAGTGATGAGAAGATTAAAAGAGAAGAAAAAAAGATATTGGACTTAGTAATAAGAGAGTTTAATAGATGTTGTAATATCTATAAAGGAGATAATGGAAGAGAACTGGTAAGTATTAGTATAAGTGGATGTATACCAGATGGATATTATTCAAATTCCAAAAAATTTAATATAATATATAATTTAATAAGTCATGGCTATATTGAACATTTAAGAGATTACTTGAGAAAATATAATATGTCACTATCGCTTGACTATTGGTCAGATGAAAAGACAGATACTGACTTTGTAAATTGTGAAATACTTTGGGATTATCAAAAATATTACCAAAATAGTGTTAAAGAAGAAAAAAATTTAAAAAAAATATTACAAAAAAATAATAAATAGTTAAAAAAGTAATTGACATTTTTCGTACGTCAATCTTTTTTCTTTTATTGACTAAATATATGATTTAATATATAATTGTTCTAGGTGGTATGTATGAAAAAAATAGTACTTATATTAATGGGTATTTTACTATGTTTGCCATTTAGTGTTAAAGCAAAAACACTAGGTGACTTAAAGAAAGAACTAAACTCTTTAGAAGAAAAATATAATACTGCAAATAACAATAAAAAACTCACTAATGATGAGATTAATAATCTAACTAGTGAAATAAATACTATTACCTCAAGTATTAATAGTACTAAAAATGATATTAAGAATGCTGAAGACGAGATTAAGGAAAATGAGAATACCATTGAAAACAAGAAGAAGGAAACAGATGAACTTCTTAAGTTTCTTCAAGTATCCCAAGGGGAGAATGTGTACTTAGAATATTTGTTTGAAGCGGAGTCTTATACAGATTTCATTTATCGTTATTCAGTAGTTTCTCAGCTTACTGAGTATAATAATAATTTAATGAATGAATTAAAAGAGCTAATTGCTTCACTTGAGGAGAAGAAAAAGAACTTAGTGAATAAAAAAGCCACTCTTGAAACTAAGAGTAATGAGTTAAGCTCAAAGATGGTTGTTTTAAGAAGTAATTTATCGACATATATGGAAGAGGGAACAACAATTGAAGAAGATATTAAGGATATGAAAGCTCAGATTAAGAGATATGTTGATAAAGGATGTAAGGATAATGAAGATATTACATCATGTGGTATTAAGAAGACAAATTATGTTTTGAATACTGCTAAAGGATGGAGCTACCCTTTAGCTAGAGGTTGTGTAACTAGTGAATATGTTGGATATGGTGTCCGTACTGACTGGAGTGGTTCGGTAAGTGGACATCATGGAATTGACTTAGATTGTGTAAGTGAAGGAACTACTGTTTATGCCGCTGCAGAAGGAGTTGTAGCTAGGGTTGTTAATTATTCTAGTTGTGGTGGTAATATGGTCTTTGTTTATCATAATGTTAATGGAACGGCTTTTACAACAGTTTATATGCATTTGCTTCGTATTAGTGTAAGCCCTGATCAAGTAGTTAATCCTGGTACAAAGATTGGTGAAGTAGGAGGAGGATCTACTGCTTCCTATGATGGATGTACTGGAGGAGTTCATTTACATTTTGGAATTGCCTATGGTCATAATGCATATTCATTTAATGCTCATTCGCTTAATCCGCGAAACATATATAATTTTCCTGCTCTTGTATATAGTGGCGGTGGGTATTTTTCAAGATAAAATAAGGGCATAAGCCCTTTTTCTAAAGGAGGGAAAGTATGGATGGTCTATCTTATCAAGAAGTAGAGTATCGAAAAGAAAATGGTTTAGTTAATAATAAGGAAGAGAAAAATACTCGACCAATTAAGAAGATTATTTTAAGTAATACGATTACTCTTTTTAATATTTTAAATATCTCCCTTTTTATAGTAGTTTTAACTACTGGCTATATTCAAAATGCTACTTTTGTTGGAACAATTATTATTAACACTTTTATTTCCATATATCAAGAAATTAAAGCTAAAAGAATCCTAGATAATATTAAAATTAATAAGAAAAATGAAGTAACAGTTATTCGGAGTGGAAAAAAAGCAATTATCCCTAAGGAAGAAATAGTTCTTGATGATACAATATACCTTTCATCAGGAGACTCTATTCTTACCGATTTAATAGTACTAAAATCTTCTTCTTTAGAAGTTGATGAATCAATTATTACAGGTGAATCTGAAGCTATAGTAAAAAGAAAAGATGATAAGATCATGTCTGGATCTTTTATTACAAGTGGCAGTGGTTATGCAAAAGTAATAAGTCTTGGAAATGAAGGATATGCAAGCAGCCTAGTTAGAGATGCTGCGGAAATTAAAGATAATTCATCTTTTTTGCAAAGAACCATTAATAGCATTTTTAAAGTTATTACTATTCTTATTATACCAGTAGGAATAACACTTTTTGTGAGCCAATATTTCTTTAGTCATTTATCATATAGTGAAGCGATACTCGGAACAGTAGCGGGTATTATTGGAATGATTCCCGAAGGGTTAGTTCTTCTTACTTCGGTTGCTTTAACTGCTGGTGTTATTAAAATGGCAAGAAAAAAAGTCCTTATTCAAAGACTTCATGGTATTGAAATCTTATCATGTACAGATGTCTTGTGTTTAGATAAAACCGGCACAATTACTGATGGAACGATGGAAGTTGTAGACACAATTCATATTAATAAGCATATTGATATAGAAAGAATTATAAGTAATATTCTAACAGAAGAAGCTAATAACGCTACAGATATTGCGTTAAAGAAAAAATTTGGCATTAAGAATGATTTAAATGTTGAAGATAGAGTAGCTTTTTCCTCTGCTATGAAATGTAGTATTACGACTATTGATGGGATAAAATACTATTTAGGAGCTTTAGAATATATAATTGACGGAAGTAGTATTAGTGATTATAAGGAATTAGATGAGCATGTAAAAAAAGGATATCGAATTCTTACTTTGGTAAGAGAGAAAGATAAAAGGGAAGTAAGTGCTTTTATTATTCTTAAAGATAATGTAAGACCTTCTGCTAAAGATACGTTATTGTATTTTAAAAAAGAAGGAGTTGACATAAAAGTAATCTCAGGAGATAATCCTTTAACTGTAGCTAACATTTTAAAGAGGCTTGATTTCCCAGGATATGATTTATATATTGAAGGAAAAGATTTACCAGAAAGTGATACTGAATTAGAAAAAATTGTTAATGAAAAGAAAATATTTGGTAGAATGAGACCAAAAGATAAACAAAGAGTTATTAAGGCCCTAAAGAAAAATAACACCGTTTCGATGATTGGAGATGGAGTAAATGATATTCTAGGGCTTAAAGAAGCAGACTGTGGAATTGCCCTAGGTAGTGGCGTTAGTGCTGCAAAAGGAGTCGCAGAAGTAGTTCTAACTAATGATGACTTTAGTGTGCTACCTAGTATTACCCTTGAAGGAAGAAGAGTAGTAAATAATATTGAAAGAGTATCTTCGATGTACTTAATTAAAACAGTTTACTCATTTTTACTATCCTTAATTGCTATCTTTTTCGCTCACGAGTATCCATTTTACCCAGTACAGTTATCTTTAATTAGTGCTTTTTGTGTGGGCATTCCATCATTTTTCCTAGCATTAGAACCAAATTATCAAAAGAGTGAGAAAAATTTCTTGGTTAAAGTATTTAGAAATGCTTTAGGAAGTGGAATAGTAATATGTCTAAATATTGTTGTTATTATGATGATATGTAATATCTTTGATAAAAACTTTGATACTTATCGCTTAGTAGTAGTATCACTTACTGGATTTATTACTTTAAGACTCCTATATACAATATGTAAACCACTTAATATATGGAGAAAGATATTACTTGCTTTTTGTAGCATATGCTTCTTCGTATTATTAATAATGTTTCCTGACTTGTTTTTAGTATCAAAATTTGGTATAGTAAGTATTGTTCTTATTTTGCTTTTTGCCTTTATTGATACATATATTATTGATTATTTAGAAGAACTTTATGACAAGATTGTAATCAGAATTAGAGGGATTAGAAATGAAAGAAAAGAAAGAAAAAAGAAAAATCAATTATCTTAGAATTTTGTGGATATCTGGTATATATATCATCCTCTTGATTGTTTTGTACCTAGTTATAGTCTATAAAGTTAAGTATGAAGGGAGATGATTATATGTTTGTTGATGAAGTCATAATGACTATTATTGCCGGTAGTGGTGGTAATGGATGTATGGCATACCGAAGAGAAAGTTATGTTCCAATGGGCGGTCCATTCGGAGGCAGTGGTGGAAAAGGCGCTGATATAATATTTAGGGCTGATTCGGGTCTTAAAACCTTAATTGATTTAAGATATCAAAAGAAAATCAAAGCCAGTGATGGAGAAAATGGTCTTGGCAAAGGTATGAACGGTAAAGCTAGTGATGACCTTATTATAAAAGTACCTGTTGGAACCACAGTTACTGATATGGAAACTAATACGGTAATTGCAGATTTAACTCATCCTGGAGAAGAAGAAATAATAGCCTATGGTGGCAGAGGAGGAAGAGGAAATGTCAGTCTTGCAACTCGCTCAAATCCGTGTCCTTCTTATGCTGAAAAAGGTGAACCTGGAGAGACAAGAAAAATAAAAGTTGAACTTCATATGCTTGCGGATGTTGGCTTAGTAGGAATGCCTTCAGTCGGAAAAAGTACAATTCTATCGATGATATCAAATGCTAATCCAAAGATTGCCAGTTATCATTTTACTACTTTATCACCAAATCTAGGAGTAGTTAAAACTAAAGATAATTCTTTTGTAGTAGCAGATCTTCCGGGGCTAATTGAAGGGGCCAGCGAGGGCGCAGGATTAGGGCATAAGTTTTTAAAACATATTGAAAGAACCAAGATTATTGCTCACGTAATAGATATGTCAGGAGAAGAAGGCAGAGACCCATATGAAGACTATATTAAAATTAGAAAAGAACTTGGCGATTATAGTGAAAAATTATTGTTAAAGCCAGAAATCATAATTGCTAATAAGATGGATGCCTTTAATGCAAAAGAAAACCTTAAAATATTTAAAGATAAAGTAAAGGACATAAAAGTTTATGAAGTAACAGCCTTAATCGGAGAAGGTTTAGAACAAGTAATCAATAAATTATCTATAATGGTCAAAGAAATTGAAGACACTCCATTATATGAAGAAGATAAAATAGAAAGCCATGTTCTATATAAATTTAAGAAAGAAAGACCATTTACAATTACTAAAGATGGTAACATCTTCTTAATTAGGGGGGAAGAAATAGAAAAAATATTTAAAATGACAAACTTTAATACTGAAGAAGCCTATGAAAGATTTGCTAATAAACTTCGTAAAATGGGCGTTGATGATGAACTTATAAAAAATGGAATTAAAGACGGCGATATAGTTCGAATATTAGACTTCGAATTTGAATGGACAAGATAAACTTGTCCTTTTCAAATACAGGTGAATTCTTTTAAATAAAAAAATAGAAAATGTATTTTAAAAAAAATATTTTTGTGGTAGAATATAGTATGAGTAGGAAAGGCGGTAAAATATGGATAGTGTCCTTTTAGTTACTATAGCGGCTTTTATATTGGCAATTATCCTTATAGTTGTTACTATTGCCATTATTAAAAGTAATCAAAACAAGAAATATAAAAAAGAAATAGAAAAATTAGATATTGAAAAAAATAATTTACTTAGTGTACCAGTTCTTAGCGAAATGTCTAAAGTCAAAGAGCTTATTAAGACAGATAATTTAAAAAACAAACTAAATGATTGGGATACTACCTTTAAATTAATTAGAGATGAAAAAATACCATCACTCACTGAAGCAATATCTGATGTTGAATTTTTAATTGAACGAAAAGATTATCGACAGGCCATCAGAAAAATTGCTAATGTTGAGATGGAACTTAGAACTCTTAAGAAAAAGGCTGATAAACTACTTGAAGAAATTAAAATGATTACTGAGTCAGAAGAAAGAAATAGAGCTTTAATCACTAAACTTAAGATTGTTTATCGAGAGCATCAAAATAAATTTGAGAAGACAAAAAAAGAGTTTGGAGATGTTGCTCCATATATGGAAGCTGAACTTGATAGCATTGATAAGTTGTTTGCAGAGTTTGAAAAAGCCATGGATAACAATGAATATGTAACGGTCGAGAAAAAAATCAATTTACTAGATGAAAAAATAAGTAGACTTGGCAAACTTATCGAAGATGTTCCTACAATTGTTCTTATGGCTACTAGTCTCGTTCCAAACAAGATTGAAGAAGCTAGTATTTATTATAACCGCATGCGAAGAGATGGTTACCCACTTGATTATTTAAACGTTGAATACAATATTAAAGAAATTAAAAGCAAGATTGATAACATTATGGACAATTTAAAAAAACTTGAAATGGGAGAATCAATTATTGAATTAAAGACAATAATGGAATACTTTAATGGCCTATATAATGATTTTGATAAAGAAAAAGAAAGCAAAGATTTATTTAGACAAAACATTAAAGGATTAGGTCAGGATATTGATAATGTAAACAAAGTAGTTAGAGATATATATTTAGAAATTGATGATATTAAATATAATTATAATTTATCTGATGAAGATATTAATAAATTCAGTCATCTAAATAAGAATCTAGAAAATATTAATACAGATTATAAAATTTTATCTGATCATGGTAGAATGAAAGCATTTGCTTATTCAAAATTAGTTGAAGAACTAGATGGACTTTCTCTTAGACTATCACGTCTTCAAGATGATTTAGATTACCAACTTAGATCTATTACAAGTATGCAAGATGATGAGACTAGGGCTAGAGAGCAACTTGAAGCAATTGAAGGTTTACTTAAAAAGGCTAAATATAGACTTAATAGTTATAAGATACCAGTAATTCCAAGTAGCTACTATATTGAACTATCAGAAGCACAAGATGCCATTAGAGAAATTGCTAAAGAATTAAACAAAAAGCCAATCGTAATAAAAATATTAAATATTAGAGTAGATACAGCTCGCGATTTAGTATTTAAAATATATAATAAGACTAATGATATGATTAAGAGTGTAAGTATGGCAGAAGAAATAATTATATATGGTAATAGATATCGTAGTTCTTACGAAGAAATAGATATTGCCCTTACTAAAGCAGAGGAATTATTTAATCGTGGCAAATATAAGGATTCATTTGAAATTTCTTTTAAGAGTCTTGGATTTATAGATAAAAATATTGAACAAAAATTTAAGTATTAGTTGATTTTTATTAGTAATTATGTTATTCTAATTATAGAGTAAAGAGGAGGAAATAAAATGCAAGCAGTTTTGGATTTTTTGCTAGAATATTATGTGTGGGTTTTGGCAGTGTTATTAATATTACTAATTACAGTAATAGGCTTTTTAGCTGATACAAAGAAGAAAAAGAAAATGAGGCAAAAAGCAATGAATGGAAATAATATTACAAATAATGCCAATGTTGATTTCAATAATATGAATCAGAATATGAATATGAATTCTAATCAAAATTTTGGTATGGATATGAACCAAAATAATAACATGTTTAATCAAAATATGAATGATGGGTTTAATAACAATATGATGAATAACACTGTATTTAATCAAAATATGAATGACGGGTTTAATAACAATATGATGAATAATAATGGTATATATACAAATAACAATATGGGTACAAATAATTTTGATTCATTTACAAATAGTAATATAGGTGCAAATAGTATTGTCGGAGCCAACATTAATCCTAATCCTAATATTATTGACAACCAAAATATTAATAATAGTATGCATTTAAACAGCAATAATAGTATTGATAATATTGCTGGGAATAGCATTAATTCTAATACAAATATGATGGGTAATTCTGGAATGAATAATAATATGATTGATAGTGGGCTTAATCCGATAAATGGTGGAGTAACTGCTAATAACGATTCATTTTTCACTCCATCATCTGAACAAAATGTAAGGATTGAACCTAGAGATGTATCTATTCCAACACCTGTAATGGAGCCTACACCTATTTTCAATCAAAATCCTGTTATAGAACAGAATAATAATATGGGGAACAATCCAATTAATTTCCAAGAAGTAGCTAACAAAATACCTACAAATCAAGTTACTACAACTAGTCCAATTGGAATTACTCCAAATAACGGAATGGTAAGTCCAATGCCAAACACTGGAGTTAGTGCTCCAGTAAATCCAATACCAGCACCAGTTAATATTATTCCTGAACCTATAAATAATAATCCAAGTATGAATTTTGGTGTACCAACTCCTAACACTAATATTAATAATGTGCCTAACATTCCCAATTATGTAATGGGAAATACTAATACTAATAATAATAATTTGAATATTAATAATCAACAATAATTAAATAGATTTAGGATATTCCTAAATTTTTTACATAAAAAGGAGGAAATAATATGAATGATAACAATGATAAGAATGAACGTGTTACTCCTTATCATGCTACAGGAAATTTGAATACTATTATTGGTATTCCCAAAATTGATGTAAACGATCCAATGAATGTTAATATTCAAAATGTTAATACAAGCAACAACAATAATAATCCTGGAAATAATGACTTGCCTAGTAGCATAAATAATACCGTTAATAATAATGACAACATTCCTAGTAACATAAATAATAACGAAAACAATAGTAACATAAATTATAATGCAAATAACAATAATATAAATAACAATACAAATAATAATAACAATATAAATAACAATATAAATAATAATAACAATATAAATAACAATATAAATAACAATATAAATAGTAGCAATAGTATTCCTAATAACATAAATAATAATATAAACAATAGTAATATAAAT
>CAMVMQ010000029.1 GCA_947168625.1 uncultured Caryophanales bacterium | reverse complement strand
GAAACAAGACATAGAAGAAGTATGTTAGCTACTTTAACAAAACAACTTATTGAACATGAAAGAATAGTTACTACTGAAACTAGAGCTAAAGAAGTAAGAAAAAGCTTTGATAAAATGATAACTTATGGTAAAAAAGGTACTCTAGTATCAAGAAGACTTGCTTTAGCCTTCTTAGAAAATGATAAAAAATCAGTAGAGAAGGTATTTAATGAATTAGCACCAAGATATAAAGATCGTAATGGTGGTTATACAAGAATAATTAAGATGACTGAAAGAAAAGGAGATAGTGCTCTAGAAGTTATCTTAGAATTAGTTTAGTTATTAAGGGAAGATATAAATTATATCTTCTTTTCTTGTATAATGATAGAAAGAAAATAATAATACTATAAAATACTTAAATAGTATTATTATTTTTAATTAGTTATGATATAATAATATAGTGCGTTTAGAAGAGAGGTTAATATGAGAGAAATAGATGATAATGAGATATTTAGAATTATTAAGGATGTTGAAGATAAAGAAGCAAATATTAGTGATAAGTTTTATTATCATGGTAGTGAATATGATTATGATAAGTATAAGAAAATAATTGAAGATGGTATATATTCTCCTAGAATGTTAGAATTAAAAGATAATAAGAAGAATGATAATAAATTATATGATTATATTTATTTAAGTAAATATAGTGAAGATATATTTAGTGCTTATCATCAGATGATTATCTATCCTAATTTTATTATTGATAATAAAGTTAATGCTGTTAGTAATGATGATTCTTATATTAAGAAATTATTAAATGGTGGTATTAAGAATAGAGATACTAGTAGTCTTTGGAAAGGAATTTATCAAGTATATAAACATATACCTTCAGAACATATACTAGGAGTATCATACTCACTTAGAGAGTTAGTTAGAATGTATCCAGATAATTATTATTATACTAATATAGAGATGTTATTAAAGATATTATCTTCTCTATCAGAATTATTATTAGAGTATGATTTACCTCTTTATGATGTAATATCTAAGAGAGAAATAAATAAGGAAAAGGTATTAAAAAGATTAAGATAAAAAATTGACAGAGTATATTTATTGAAGTATAATATATTGTCGAAAAGAGGGAAATATTATGGATAAAAGAAGTAATAATATTAAGAATTTAATTGAAAACTTAAATACTAGTAAAGATAATACTATTAGCTCCTTAATTGAAAATAACTTAGTGTTTAAAGATATTCTTCAAAATGAACTAATTAATATGCATAGTCCTGAAATAATATATAAGGCTGCTAGATATGTTAAGGGATTAGATTTAGATTTACTTACTGATGAAATAATTAAGTTAAATAATTTAGAATATATATTAAAGTTTGCTAAAGATGTAAAGAGAGCTAATATTAATAAATTAGAAAATGCTATTATAAAAAGCAATAAACCAGAATATATTGTTTTATTTGCTCAAACTATAAAGAATTGTAATAAAGAAAGGTTAGCTAGGAAATTAGTTGAAATTAATAATTATAAATATATTAATAATTTTATTGATTTTGTTCAAGATGGATTTAATATTTTAAGAAGGGTTATTATTGAAGGAAAAAAGTCTAAAGATATATATAATTTTAGTAAGAATATAAAATATACTGATGAAGATTTAGTTAATGCTTTAATAAATACTAAAGAACCCGAATATATTTGGTTATATGGAAGGGATATTGATAATGTAGATATTTCTAAATTAGAAAAAGCTATTATTAGTATTAAGAATAGTTTATACATATATTTATTTGCAAAAGATGTAAAGAGAGCTAATATATTAAACCTAGAAAAGAGTATTATTAGAATAAATGAACCAGAATATATTTATATGTTTGCAAGAGATATAAAAGAAGCTAATATATTAAATTTAGAAAATGCTATAATCAAAACAAATAATGCTGAATTTATTTATAAGTTTGCAAGAGATGTTAGAGGAGCTAATATAAATAGATTATTTGACGCTGTACTAAAGACTTATAACTGTGAATATATATTCTACTTTACTTTATTAGTAGGTAAAGAAAGATTTAAAGATATTTCAGAAGCTTTAGTGGAAGATATTTTTTACTTAGAATTATTTTATTCGTTAATTAATAATCCTAATTTTATTAAATATCAAGAAAATAAATCTAATTTAATTAATACAAAGAAAAAACTACGAACTAAAAAAAGAAACTAAGTAAGTTTCTTTTTTTTATAAAAAATTAGCAATCTATATTGACAATTGCTAAAATAGTGATATAATTAGTGTGTAAGATGAAAGAAGGAATAATAAAATGAAGAAGAAAGAATTTAAGACAGAGAGTAAAAGAGTGTTAGATTTGATGATTAATTCTATCTATACGAATAAAGAGATATTCTTAAGAGAACTTATTTCTAATGCTAGTGATGCCATAGATAAATTATCATTTATGTCACTAACTGATAAGAGCATTAAATATAAAAAAAGTGATATGGAAATAAGAATAGATAGAGATAAAGATAAAAGAACTCTAACTATTAGTGATACAGGATGTGGTATGACTGAAGAAGAACTTGAAAATAATTTAGGAGTTATAGCAGAGTCCGGTTCTCTTCATTTTAAAGAAGAAAATGATGGTAAGAAAGATGTTAACATTATTGGTCAGTTTGGAGTAGGGTTTTATTCAGCATTTATGGTGAGTAAAAAAGTTACTGTTGAATCACATTCCTATAAGAATGATAAATCTTATATTTGGGAAAGTGAAGGAACTGATGGTTATACTATTTCTGAGGGAACTAAAAAGGATATTGGTACTACGATTACATTGTATTTAAAAGATGATACTGATGATATTAAATATAGTGATTATTTAGATGAATATAGGCTTAGAAATATTATTAAGAAATACTCTGATTATATTAGTTATCCTATTAAGATGGAAGTTACGAATAATCGTAAAAAAGAGGATTCTGATGAGTATGAAGAATATACTGAATTAGAGACTTTAAATAGCATGATGCCTCTATGGAAGAAAGATAAGAAAAAAATTAAGGAAGAAGATTATAATAACTTTTATAGTGATAAATTTTATGATTATGATAAGCCTCTTAAAGTAATGCACTTTAATATTGAAGGTAATGTTAATTATACAGCACTACTTTATATACCTAGTCATGCACCATATAACTATTATATGAAAGATTACGAAAAGGGCTTAGAATTATATACTAATGGTGTATTAATTATGGATAAAGCAAGTGATTTACTTCCTGATTATTATAGTTTTATTAAAGGTGTTATTGATACAGATGATATACCTCTTAATATATCGCGTGAAACTCTTCAAGATGATAAAAATATTAAACTTATTGCTAAAAGTATTGAAGGTAAGATAAAGAAAGAACTTATTGATATGTTAAATGAAGATAGAGATAAATATGAACAGTTCTATAAAGCTTTTGGTATGCAGCTTAAGTTTGGTATCTATAATGATTATGGTATTAATAAAGATAAATTATCTGATTTACTTATGTTTTATTCTTCTAAAGAAAAAAAGAATATTACTTTAAAAGAATATACAGATAAGTTAAAGGAAGAAGATAAAAATATTTATTATGCTTGTGGTGAATCTGTAGATAAGATTGATATGCTTCCTCAAGTAGAAAGAGTAAAGGATAAATATGAAGTATTATATTTAACTGAATATGTAGACGAATTTGCTCTTAAGACAATAGGTACTTATAATGATAAGACATTTATAAATGTATCTAGTGATCAAGGAGATATTTCCACGGAAGAAGAGAAGGAAGAAATAAAGAAAGAAAATGATGAAAGTAAAGAACTTCTTGATAAGATGAAAGACATTCTTAAAGATAATGTTAAAGATGTTAAATTTACTAATGAATTAAAGTCTCATCCAGTATGTTTAGTATCTGAAGGCGAAGTATCTACTTCAATGGAAAAAGTAATTAATGCTATGCCTACAGATGAGAAGATTAGTGCTAGTGAAGTCTTAAAGATTAATATTAATCATAAAATTAGTAATAAATTAAAAGAATTATTTAAGACTAATAAAGAAGAATTTGAGAAATACACAAAGGTTATTTATTATGAAGCAAGATTAATTGAGGGTCTTCCTATTGATAATCCTACTGAGTTAAGTAATCTTATGTGTGATATAATGGCAAGTAAATAAATATAAGAAAGGATAGTGGTTTATATGTTGCCAAGTAGATTGTTTTTTGATGATAATTTCTTCAAAGGAGAAGAGAATATCAAGAGTGATGTTTATGAAAAGGATGGTAAATTATTCATTGAAATGGAGGCTCCTGGATACTCTAAAGATAATATGAATATATCTTTTGATAAGGGGGAACTTACTGTATCTTTTGAAAAAGAAGATGAAGAAGAGGAGAATAAGAAGTATCTTCATCGTGAAAGAAAAAGTTATTCAAGAGTTACAAGAACCTTTTATCTAGGAGATGTCTCTGAAGATGAAATTAGTGCTAGTTTTAAGAATGGTCTTCTAGTAATTAGTGCTCCTAAAAAGAAAGAAATAGAAACTAGAAAGACAATTAGTATTAAAGACTCTGATTAGAGTCTTTTTCTTTTGGCAAACAAATATTTGACTTTTAATAAGTATTATATTATAATAATTACTACAAAAAGAACAATATTGTCTTTATAGAAAGGAATGATTATAATGGCTTATTATACTATGGTAAGAAAAAATAATGAATATGTACCATTAAACATTAGTGATAATTCAAACTTTGAAAGATTATCTAGATATAATGGTAATAAATATAGTCTTGAAGAAATAGATAACTTTACGTCAAAATTTGAAGATGAAATTTCTTTAAGGAAACAATTATATTATGAAGGGATTTTAAGTAGAGAAGATATTACTAGGGAAATATCAATTAGAATTAAAAATGGAGATAATTACAAGAAGGTTATGTATGATCCAATTTTTAAGGATTCTAAGATGTATTTAGATCCTATATATTTACTTAATAAAATGTGGTCATTATCTGATGATTATGATTTTCTATTAGCTTTAATGGCTCACTACCAAAATAGTTATGCAAATAATGAAACTATTGCTTCTATTAGAGCTTATACTCTAGGTAATCCTGAACTAAATATAAATGAGTTATTAAAAGATTTCTTGATTAGAGAAATATATAATAGGGTATATAATAGGGAGACAAATTGCTATGAAGAAAAAGGTATAAAATATAAATCTCTTCATGATTTAGCAGCTTTTATTTATCATTATCAACATAAAAATGATCCTAAAATGAGTAAAAAGGAAATGGAGCAAGAATTATTATCTTTTGTCCAAGAACTTGATAGTATGTTTAAAGCTAAAGAAGAAATAATTGAAAGACCAAAAGTAAAAAGAAGAGTTAGGAAACCATTAGATGGACAAACATCAATGTTTGATATAAATAAAGGTTAATTATTTTAAACAAATAATTGACCTTCTTTTTTTATTTTTGTATAATTATATTGGTGATACTATGGATAGCATTAAAAAGAGAATCGATGAATTAATTAGAATTATTAAGAAGGCAAATGATGAATATTATTTAGAAGATAATCCATCACTTACTGACCAAGAGTATGATAGATATATGGCTGAACTTATCTCTTTAGAAGAAAGATATCCTTCTTTAAGAAGAGAAGATAGTCCAACATTACATGTTGGAACTAAGGTTCAAGATAAGTTTAATAAGGCAGTTCATAAAATTTCGATGCTAAGTCTAGGTAATGTCTTTAATGAAGATGAAATTAGAGCTTTTGATGAACGAATTAAAAAAGTTGATAATCCTCATTATGTCTGTGAACTTAAGATAGATGGACTTGGAATATCTTTGACATATGAAAAAGGAGTACTAATTCGTGGCGCAACTCGAGGAGATGGAGTAGTGGGAGAGGATATTACCGCTAATGTTAGGACAATAAAGTCAATACCACTAATTTTAAATAAAGAAATCGATATCGAGGTAAGAGGAGAAATCTATTTAAGTAAAGATTCCTTTGCAAAAATAAATGCTGAAAGAGAAATGAATGGTGAACCGTTATTTCAAAATTGTCGTAATGCCGCAGCAGGTTCTGTTCGTAATTTAGATGCTAATGTAACTAAAAAAAGAAAATTAGACTGTCTAATTTATCATTTACCAAATCCACTTGATTATGGATTAAAAACTCATTATGAATCTTTAATGTTCATGAAAGAATTAGGGTTTACTACTAATTATAAATGCAATAGATTAGTTAAGAATATTGATGAAGTACTAGATTACATTAAAGAGTGGACAGAAAAAAGAGCAAGTCTTCCTTATGATATCGATGGTATTGTAATTAAGGTAAATGATATTGCTATGCAAAATAGACTTGGTTTTACTGCTAAAGTACCTAAATGGGCAACTGCTTATAAGTTTCCTGCTGAGGAAGTAGTAACTAAATTAATTGATATTATTTTTACAGTAGGAAGAACTGGTAAAATTACTCCTAATGCTGTACTAGAACCCGTTAGAGTTGCAGGTTCTACCATTAGAAGAGCAACTCTCCATAATGAAGATAATGTGGTTATAAAGGATATTAGACCAGGAGATTATGTTGTTATTCATAAAGCTGGCGATGTAATACCAGAAGTAGTAAGATCATTAAAAGAAAGAAGAACGGGTGATGAAAGACCTTTCCAGATGATTAGTAATTGCCCTATTTGTAAAACAAGAATTATTCGTAAAGAGGAAGAAGCAGATTATTATTGCCCTAATGAAGAATGTCCTGCTAGAAAGATTGAAAATATTATTCATTTTGCTTCTCGAGATGCAATGAATATTGATAGTATGGGAGAATCGGTTATTGAAGAGTTATATAACGAAGGTTATATTAGGAATATAACTGATATTTATGATTTTGATAAATATAAAGATGAATTAATTAATTTAGATGGTTATGGTAAAAAGAAACTCGATAATTTAAGTAAGGCAATTGAAGACTCTAAGAAAGTATCTTTAGAGAAATTATTATTTGGTTTGGGTATACGAAATGTTGGCTCTAAAACAGCTAAGATACTAGCTAGAAGATTCAAATCATTAGATAATATAATAAATACTTCAATAGAAGAGTTAACATCTATTCCTGATATTGGAGAAATAATAGCCAAAAGTATTGTTGATTATTTTTCTGATAAAAGCAATCTTGAAATAATTAATAGATTAAAAGCTTTTGGAGTTAATATGGAGTATATTAATACATCAAATACTGAAGAAAAAGATGAATTTAAAGGAAAGACTTTTGTTTTAACAGGTACACTAGTTGGTATTACTAGAGATAAGGCAACTGAGTTAATAGAAAATCTTGGTGGAAAAGTATCATCTTCGGTTAGTTCTAAAACCTCTTGTGTCATAGTAGGAGATAATCCAGGTAGTAAATATGATAAAGCTAGAGCTTTAAATATTCCAATATGGCAGGAAGAAGAGTTCTTAGACAAAGTAAATAATTAAGTATCGTTATTGATACTTTTTTCTATTTTTACATATAATAAAATAGGAGGTATGTATGTCTAATATAGATAACTTTAAAGATTTTGCACGCCGAAACCCTTCTTTAGCTACTTATGTAAAAAGTGGAAAAAAGACATGGCAAGAGTTTTATGAATTATATGATTTATATAAAGAAGATAGAAATGTATGGAGTAATTATTTAAAAGAAGATACTAAAAATGATCGAAATAGTTTTAGTATTAATAATATTTTAAATTATGCAAAAAATATAGATGTGAATAAATTACAAGATGGTATTTCTTCATTAGAAAAAGCTTTAGATTTATTTGGGGGTATAATAAGTAAGGATAAAGTTTCTAATGAGAATAATTATATCCCAAGACCAGTTTATCGGAGATTTGATGACTAGTGACTACATATGTACAAATACAAATAAATAATGATCCTAGATTAAAAAGATTTATAAGAGAAAATCCTATTTGGTATAAGTATTTAAATCGTAATCCTGATAATTTTAAGCTTTTCTTTTCTGAAATGAAAAACAAATATAAGCTTAATACAAGTGATAAAATAAGTAAGACAATGGAAAATTTATCGTTAATTGAATCTGTTTTAAATGTTTTAAAATGATTTTCATTCTTTACATTAAAGATTATCTATTGTATAATATTTTTTGTAGGGAGGAATGAGAAAATGAAAGAAAAAGGAAAAAAGTTTACATCGGAGTTTAAAGAATTTATTTCTAAAGGCAATGTTATGGATTTAGCAGTAGGTGTTATTATTGGTGGCGCTTTTTCTGCTATTGTAACAAGCTTAGTAAATGATATTATTATGCCAGTGATATCATTAATTACAGGTGGCATTGATTTTACAAACTGGTTTATTTCTTTAGATGGAAATAAGTATGCAACACTAGCAGAAGCTAGTGCTAAAGGTGCATCAGTACTTGCTTATGGAAGTTTTATTCAGGCGATTATTTATTTCTTAATTTTAGCTTTTGTGATTTTTATGCTTGTTAAAGGTGTTAACAAACTAACTAAAAAGAAGAAAGAAGAAGTAAAAGAAGAAAAACCTAAAAAAAGTAATGAAGAAGAATTATTAGAAAAAATACTTGAAGAATTAAAGAAAAAGAAATAGGATGAATAGTTTATTTGTTTATAGTGAAGAAGAATTATTATTCTTGAGGGGAGTAACTAATCTTGATTTTGCACAGTATGTTTATTATTGCGTAAAGAAGAAGAGTTCCATAATTAGTGAGCTTGAGTATAGAATGCGTGCCAATAATTGGATTATTAGTTGTCAAAAAGCATGGCGCGAATATAAAAAGGATGAGCCTTTGGGTTATGGTCTAGAAGAATTTGCAAGAATTGTTTTAGAAAATACTATGAAAAATAATACTCTTAAAAAAAAGAAGAAATAATCTTCTTTTTTTTTAATGAAAAAAGTACTTGTTTAAAAACATTCTTTATAGTATAATTAGTAGTGTAAGAAAATAGGAAAGAGTGATAAATAATGAAATTAAAAAATAAAATATTATTTATTAGTGTGATTATAGCAATTATTGTAATAGCTTCGTTACAAATATATAATTCTTTTGCATTACCTGAGAAAATAGAAGAAAATAATTATACTTTTAAATTAAATGGTACCAAAGAGATAGATATTGCTAAATATTCCAATAAGACTGTCTACTACCAAATACATAATACTAACTCAGGTACTGTTAAATATGGCGTAGGATATAAATCTGATACTGGTAAAAGTATTGTGACTGTATATGAAGCATCAGATAGTCCTTCAATTGGCTTAATTAATAAAAATGAATATAAGTATGTTAAACTTAGAATTACTAATTTGGGAGATACTCCTGATACTGTAACATTAAGTACAGTACTTGGTTATAAAAATGGTGGAGATTTAATTCCTGATGCCGGAGTAACTATTGTTACTGAAAATCCACATGATAAAGAAAATACTATATTTAATTCATCTGTATTAATTAATAATAAAGATGAAAATATTAATAATGACGATTATAAGTATTTTTATGATATTAATTTAGAAAGGGATAAGATAGAAAGTATAGAGTTTACTACTTTAACAAATATTTCTACTGATGCTAATAGTATTGATATATCAGAAGATAAAGATAATAGTGCTCTTTTATGGTATCAAGATTTAGATGAAAATAATTTATATGAAGTATTTATTGGCACTATTAGTGGTAAAACTAAATTGAATAAGGATGCAAGTTATATGTTCTATAACTTAACTAATCTTGTATCAATTGATCTAACTGGTTTAGATACTTCAAATGTAAATGATATGTCTCATTTTTTTGAGAATAACTCTAAAATAGATAAATTAGATTTAACCGGTTTTGATTTTACCAAAGTAATTACTTATAATAATATCTTTGCTAATACATCTAAAGATATTGAAATAATAGTAAAAGACTGCAAGCAATATAAAATATTTAAAAAGAATTATACGGATAGTGATATTAATTTACATACGATAAAAAATGAAGATTGC
>CAMVMQ010000028.1 GCA_947168625.1 uncultured Caryophanales bacterium | reverse complement strand
TAATATGACAAACATAGTACAATAAAGTTGTCTAATAAATAACATACATAATATTATTATTAAACAAGATAAAAAGCAAGATAAATATAATTAATGGTTTAAGAAAATTATTATATTTATCTTTGCCTAATAGAAAAAAGTATATCTTTTAATAATAAAAAGCGTAATGTTTCCTTAAATGGGTATTAAAGTAGAGACTTTAATTCTTATCAGAGATATTAGACATAAACATATATGTTTGAGAAAGAAACTCACATGATAAGAGACTGCTCATAATTAACTGACATTATTTATGAATGGTTATTCATTAAACTTGGGAATGCACTTATTGTCAGATAGTGCATTCTTTTATTATTTATGTTATAATACAAAAGAAAAAAGAGGTGTACTATGAAAGAATTACTAAGTCCAGCAGGTAATATGGAGTGCTTAAAAAGTGCTGTTAATAATGGTGCGGATGCTGTTTATTTAGGTGGTAAACATTTTGGCGCTCGAGCCTTTGCAGGTAACTTTACTAATGAAGAATTAAAAGAAGCCACTACATATTGCCATTTATATGGAGTAAAAATCTATATAACAGTAAATACTATTATCTATGAAGATGAAGTAGAAGATTTTATTAGGTATATTGACTATTTATATCAAATTGGTGTAGATGCCTTAATTATGCAAGACATTGGAATGATTAGTCTTGTAAAAAATAAGTATCCAGATTTAGAAATTCACGCCTCTACGCAAATGCATAATCATAATAATGAGAATATCAAACTCTTAAAATCATTAGGAGTAAAAAGACTAGTCTTAGATCGAGAGCTATCTCTTGAAGAAATAAATGCTCTAGATGATGACTTAGAAAAAGAAGTATTTATTCATGGTGCCTTATGTAACTGTTACTCAGGGTGCTGCCTTTTTAGTAGCCTAAATGGTGGAAGAAGTGCTAATCGAGGAGAATGTGTTCAGTCTTGTCGTATGCCATATAAACTAATTAAGAATGACAAATACTTAAATACCGGTTGTAATTATTTACTTAGTACAAAAGAATTAAATACTACAAGTAAATTTAAAGATTTAGTATTATCCAATATCACAAGTTTTAAAATAGAAGGAAGAATGAAATCTCCAGCTTATGTTGGATATGTAACTAAAGTTTATAGAAGATTAATAGATGATATTCTACAAGGCAGAGAACCACTCATTACTAGTGAAGAAGAAGACACTTTAAAAATACTATTCAATAGAGAATTTACAACTGGATACCTATTTAAAGATAAAGTGATGAATATTATTTCTTCTAATCATCAAGGATTAGAGATAGGTAAAGTAATCGATATAACTACAAAAAAGATAAAAATAAAACTGGAAAAAGACTTATACCAAGAAGATGGAATAAGATTTAAAGAAAGCAATCTTGGAATGATAGTTAATATGCTCTATAATGATAAAGAATTACTTATTAATAAAGCTAATAAAGGAGATATCATCTATTTAGATAATAAGATTAATTTAAAAAAGAAAGATATAGTTATTAAAACTTCAAGCAATTATCTTGAAAGAGAAATTCTAAGTAATAATAGCCCTAAAATACCTATCAATATAGCTGTAGAAAGACAAAAAGATAAATTAGTAATAACCTTCACTGATAATAAAAACAATATATCAAAAGAAAGTATAAAAATAGAAAGATCAATAAATAGACCTACAAAAGAAGAAGAAATAAAAGAAAAATTATCCAAACTAGGAAATACTCCTTTTATAATAGATAATATAAATATTGAGATTAGTGATAGTGATTTTGTCAGTATGAAAGATTTAAATAATGCAAGAAGGTTATTAGTAGAAAGTATAATTTCTAAGAGAATAGAAGTAAAAAGACATAATATTAATGATAATAAAGAAATTAGCTTTAAAGAAGAAAGAAGTAAAGATTATGAAATATCAGTTTTAGCAAGAACTAAAGAAGAAATAGAAGCTTCTCTAGATAGAAATGTAAATCGTATTTATTTAGACAAAGAATTATATGAAGAATATAAGCAATACCCAAATGTATATTTAAGACTTCCTAGAGTGAATAATACTTATCCAAGTAATATAAATAATGTCTTAGTAACTGAACTTGGAGGAATATCTAAATATACTAGTAGTAGATATAATATTATTAGTGATTACTACCTAAATGTTATTAATAACTATAGTATTAATTTTTTGCTTAATCATAATGTTAAAAGAGTAACTCTATCTCCAGAAATAAATTATTATCATTTAGACAATTTAATTAAAGATAAAGTAGAATTAATAATTTATGGAAGATTAGAACTAATGATAACTAAGTCTTGTCCTATCAAAGAACTAGATAAATGCCCTTGTAATAAAGAAGATAAATATTATTTAGAGGATATTAATAAAAATAGATATCCCATTATTCATAATAACTGTCTTACTCAAATTATGCATTATAAAAATATTAATTATCTAGATAATATAGATTATTATAAAAAAATTGGTATTAAAAGTTATCGTCTAGAACTATTTGATGAAGACTATAATACTACTATTAAATTAATAGATAAAATAAGAAATAATTAATATCATTTAATTTAACAAATTAACTAAAGTTAATTCAGGCTCCCCTCAAACACTTGTATTCACGTTTGAACAATACTTGATATATATAGAAGATAATGAATTGACATAGAGTAGAGAATAAACTATAATTAAATAGAAAGAAGGTAGATTATAATGGATAAAGTTATAGGAATAATAACAAATAAGAAAGTATATATGCCTATTATATATATACTTATTGGTATCATTATTTATAGTATTTTAAGTAAAGTTATCAATAAAATACTTGAAAGACATAGTTCTAGTAAAGGAAAAGATAAAAGAAGAGGTACTATTATCAATTTATTAAAGAGTATTATTAAATATCTTATTCTTATATTTGTTGTCCTTGGAGTACTTAATATATATGGAATAAATACTACCAGTATTATAGCTTCATTAGGAGTATTTGCAGCAGTCATAGGTCTTGCTTTCCAAGATATAATTAAAGACCTACTAGCAGGAATATCCATTATTTTTGATAATAAGTATGCTGTTGGTGATGTCGTTGAAATCAATGGATTTAAAGGAACAGTAATGGAACTAGGCCTTAGAGTTACCAAAATTAAAGCTTTCTCTGGCGAGATAAAATGTATTGGAAATTCTTCTTTTAACGAAGTTACCAATTTTAATTTAGCAAGTGCTGATTTATTCCTAAAGTTAGATGTAGCATATAATACAGATATTGATAAATTAGAAAAAGTATTAGAAGGGCTAAGGAAAAAAATAATAGATATTGATGATGTTATTGATTATAAACTTTTAGGTATTGATGAATTTAGCTCTTCTTCAATAGTATATATGGTTGATATAAGTTGTAAAGCCATGACTACTTTAGGCGTTAAAAGAAAAGTATTAAGGATGGTAAAAGAAGCATTTGATAAAGAAAGTATAAGTATTCCATATACAACAGTAGATATAAATATTAGGAAGTAGAGGTTATGGAAAAGATAGATTATTTTAAAACAGAATTAGAATACATAAGTGATGATAAATTAAGAGATGACACAAAATATTTAGTTAGTAATTTACCCAATTATTTTTTTGAGATACCAGCTTCATCTACTGGAAAGTATCATCCCAAGTTTGCTTCTGGTGAACATGGCCTAGTAAGACACACAAAAGTAGCAGTTTACTTCGCTAATGAACTTATGAATAATTCGGCAGTTAATAATTTTACCAATAGAGAAAAAGACCTAATAATAATATCTTTAATTTTACATGATGGTCTAAAAAGTGGAAAAACAAAAGAAAAATATACAAGATTTGATCATCCATTGCTAGCGGCAGATTATGTAAAAGATAATCAAGATAAATTATCAATGACAAGTAATGATATAGATTTCATTAGTGATGCTATTTCTAGTCATATGGGAAATTGGAATGTTGACTATAAGGGAAATGAAGTTCTCCCTAAACCAAAGAATAAGTATCAAAGATTCGTTCATATGTGTGATTATCTAGCTAGTAGAAAAATGATAAATGTCGAGTTTGATGGCGTTGAAATAAAAGAGTAGGCTTCTAAAAAAAACCTACTTTTAATATTATTTATTATGAAGAAAAGATACTTATTACTCCCTTTTTTAATCATAAGTGTTATGCTATTATTATTCTATTATGAAAATAGATATCCTATAAGTAAAGAATTATTATACGACTACCAATATATAATGTATCCTTATTTTCATAATAGAATAATAGACAATAAAATAAAAAAATACTTAGATAATAATATAAATAGTAATTATGATTATTTATATATTTATTACGATATTATAAAGAAAGGTAATAACTATTATATATACTTTTATAAATATAAAGAATACGGAAACATGATACAAAGAAAAGTTGATGTTCTAGAAGTTACCAGAAAATAAACTTTTCCTTTACAAACAAGACCATTTGTTATATAATTATATTGGCTTTTTGTGAGGTGATTAGTTTTATGGCTTATATCAGTAATGAAGTTATTAATGAGATAAGAAATAAAACCGATATTGTTGATGTTGTATCAAGATATGTAAGTCTTACTAAAAGAGGAAAAAATTATATTGGCGTATGTCCATTTCATGATGACCATTCTCCCAGTATGAGTGTCAGTCCCGAGAAACAGATTTTTACTTGTTTTTCATGTGGTGCTACTGGGAATGTATTTACATTTGTTTCTGACTTTGAAAAAATACCCTTTATTGATGCTGTAAGATTACTGGGTGAAAAAGTTGGTATTAATATTAGCGGCAATGTAAGTATAAACGGTGTTAAAGATGATTACTATGATATATATGATTTAGCTAGTAAGTTTTATCAAAATAGTATTTTTACTAGTTTAGGGAAGAATGCTATTAATTATTTAAATGACCGAAAGATTGATAAAGAAACAATAAAGAAGTTTGGTATAGGTCTTTCCATTCAAAAAATATCTCTTACAGAGTATTTAAAGAGTAAGAATTACACTAGTTTAAAATTAAATGAAGTTGGTCTTACCAACGAAAATGATAATGATATTTTTATAAATCGTATTATGTTTCCAATAAGTGATTTAAGCGGTCGAGTCGTAGCTTTTTCTGGAAGAATATATAATACAAAAGATAATTCTAAATATATAAATACAAAAGAAACAGATAAGTTTAAAAAAGGGAAAATCCTATATAATTATCATATTGCCAAAGAGTATTTAAAGAAAAATGATAGTATTATTCTTATGGAAGGACAAATGGATGTTATTAGAGCCTCTACTGTAGGAATTAATAATTGTATTGCAACCATGGGAACTGCTCTTACGAAAGAACATAAAAATATTCTAAAAAATATGACAAGGGATATTATTTTATGCTTTGATGGTGATGCTGCCGGAGAGAAAGCTACTAATGCTGCAATTGAATTACTAGAGGATTCATCTTTAAATATAAGAGTAGTAAGGTTACCTAATAACATGGATCCCGATGAGTACATTCTTAAAGAAGGAGCAAATTCTTTTAAAGAACATATTAAGAATGCAATTTCTTTAGTGGACTATAAGATGGAAGTATTGAAGAAAAATAAGAATTTAACTGATATTAAAGATATTTCTTCTTATATAAATAGCGCTATTAAAGAACTAGTATTTGTTAATGATGATATAACTGTTGAACTTAATTTAAAAAAACTTTCCGATAATTTTAATGTCGATTATACTACTTTAAAGAATAAATATGATAATTTAAAGAATAATAAAAAAGAGGTTAAAGAAGTAATTAAACCTAAAAAAGTTTATGATAAGTATGGTAAGGCTGAGAGAAGTCTTATCTACTATATGCTAAAGAGCAATAGTGTTATTAATATGGTTGAAAGGAAAGTTGGATATTTTCCTGATAAAAATATTCGTGAACTTTCAAATGAAATTATTTACTATTTTCATAAATATGGTATAATAAATGTCGCAGATTTTATTAGTTATATCGCTGATAGGGAAGAAATACTTAATACTCTAAAAGAGATTGTTGCTATGGATAAAAGTGATGACTTTCAGATTGAAGAAATTGAAGATTATATCTTTGTCGTTAATGAATATCACAAAGAAGCAAAGATTGTCAAATTAAAAGATGAATTAAAAAAAGAGAAAGATCCTATGAAACAAGCAAAAATATCTTTAGAAATTATGGAATTAAGAAAAGGAGTAAAAAATGGTACCAGAAATTAAAGATTTTGAGTCAAGAAAAGAAGAACTAATCAAAAAAGGAAAAGAACTAGGTTTTATTACTTATGAAGAAATTGCTGATGTACTTAAAGGGTTAGATGTAAGTAGTGATTTACTTGATGATTTGTATAATGCCTTCATGGAAAATGATATTAGTGTAGTGTCAGAGTCTGATTTAGATGATGGTAATGAAGATGATGATACGGGTGGTAATTTAGAAGATATATTAAAAGATAATAATATTGCTAAGGAATTAACTATTAATGACCCTGTTCGTATGTATTTAAAAGAAATTGGTAAAATTAGTCTATTATCACTTGAAGAAGAGACAAAATTATCTGATAGAATTGCAAATGGTGATGAAGAAGCCAAAAATATTCTCGCTGAATCAAATCTTCGTCTAGTTGTATCTATTGCCAAAAGATATGTCGGTAGAGGAATGCTTTTCCTAGACCTTATTCAAGAAGGAAATATTGGCCTTATGAAAGCTGTAGAAAAGTTCGATGCCAATAAAGGATATAAGTTTTCAACCTATGCAACCTGGTGGATTAGGCAAGCCATTACTAGAGCAATAGCGGATCAAGCACGTACAATTAGGGTACCTGTTCATATGGTTGAAACAATAAATAAATTATCCAGGTTTCAAAGACAACTTACTCTTGAATTAAATAGAGAACCAACGGATGAAGAGTTAGCTAAAAAAATGAATATAAGTCCAGAAAAGGTAAGAGAAATAATCAAGATTGCTCAAGACCCTGTCTCACTAGAGACTCCTATTGGTGAAGAAGAAGATTCACATCTAGGTGACTTTGTTCCTGATGAGAGCAATATGTCGCCAGAAGACTTCACTATTCATGAAATGCTTAAGGAAGAAATATCTGATGTACTTCTTACTCTAACAGAAAGAGAAGAACAAGTGCTTAGACTCCGCTTTGGCTTAGATGATGGCTGTTGTAAGACCCTTGAAGAGGTGGGACAAATGTTTGGTGTAACACGTGAAAGAATTAGACAAATTGAAGCTAAAGCTTTACGTAAACTTAGACATCCTTCAAGAAGTAGAAAATTAAAGGATTTCTTAAATGAATAAATTATCAAAGAGACTTGCCAAAGTAGCATCATATGTGGAAGAAAATTCTAGAATAATAGACATAGGCTGTGATCACGGCCTTTTATCTATTTATCTAGCAAAGAAATATCCCAAAATAAAGATTATAGCAAGTGATATTAATAGGAATGCTTTAGATAATGCCATTAATAATATTAAAATAAATCATCTTGAAGATAGAATAGAAACAAGACTTGGTAGTGGCCTTGATGTAGTAAAGGCAAAAGAAATAGATACTGTTGTTATTTCAGGAATGGGAGCTAATACAATAGTAGGCATTCTTAAATATTCCTTAGATAAACTTAAATATGTTAATAATATAATTATCCAAAGTAATACAGATTTATATTTTTTAAGAAAGAATATTACAAAAATTGGATACTATATATCAGATGAATCTCTTGTTAGGGATGGTGGTATTATTTATACTATTATTAAATTTAGTAAAGGAAATAAAAAATATAACTATGAAGAGTTATATTTGGGTCCCATCCTAATTAAGAACAGTAGTAGACTATTTAAGGAGAAAATAGATAAAGAAATTAATACAATCGAAATGATACTATCAAGAATAAAAAAAGGACATCTATTTTATAAACTAAAGTTAAAAAAGAAATTGAAAATACTAAAAAAAAGGAGTAATTAATTACTTCTTTTTTCATCATCATGTTTAACAGTTTTTTCTTCTTTAACTGTTGATTTCATTTTGCCATTAATTTCTGTAGTATTTTTACAAATTGTTAAAAGTACTAATGAAAATTCGAATACAATTCTAGCAAGAATATTTCCTAATGTTATTGTTAAAAGGAAACTCACAAAACTAGTTGATATTAAAGCAAATGATGATAGTGTAATATAAATCGCAGTAATAATATAAAGTACTCTTAAAATCGTTTCAATCATCATCTTCTTAAATGTTACGAAATCATATAACCACTTCATGAAACCACTAAATTTGTTTTCATTTGCTTTACTAAATACAGTAAAATATAAAGCAATGCCTCCAATTACTGCCAGTACTGCCGCTATAATCATCCATACAAGTGAACCAGCTATTCCACTACTGAAGCTTTTATAGCCATAAAGATTGTTTTCAAACATTTCTTACTCCTCCTTTATTTAAGTATATCAAAAAAATAAAATAAATAATAGTATTTTTTTTATTTTATTTCATATATTTAGGTAGAAAGGAAGAGTGACTATGAAGCAAATAATTTCGTTTAAAAAGGATTTACCATTCAAAACAAAGGTTAGCGATATTACTTCGATATCTTTAGAAAGAGAAATAAAAGTAGAAGAAGAAGGTATTGTTTCAGGCGTTTTTCACATAACGGGAGATTATAAGATGAATGAGGGATCTATTAATAGGGAGGAATTCTCTTTTGATTTACCATTCGATATCACCTTAGACCCAAGATATGATATTAGCACAGTAAAAGCAGATATTGATGATTTTAGTTATGATTTAGAAAATGATAATTTAAAAATTGATATTGAACTATTTATTGAAGCAGATTATTTAGAAGAAAATTATAAAGAAATAACACTAGATATTAGTGATAAAGACAATTTAGAAGAAAGAAATATCGATAAAGAAGAAAATGTAGAAAAAAAAGAGGATAGAGAACTAGAAAAAGAAGATATTATTGAAATGGATAATACTGATTTATTTAAAGAAATACCAATTCAAGATATTAAAGAAAATAAAGAAACTGATGAAAAGATTACTACAGATTTATTTTCAAATTTAGATGAGACTGAAACTTATGTTACTTACTATGTATATATTGTTAAGGAAGATGATAACATTGATAAGATTATGAATAAGTATGGTGTTACAAAAGAAGAACTAGAGGATTATAATGATCTTAGTAATATAAAAATAGGAGATAAATTAATTATACCTAAATGTAATGAAAAATGATACCAGAAGTTTATTAAACAAATATTATCTAGAACCTAAAAAGATTACTATTAAAAATACAGCCAAAATAATTGATGATAAAATTATAATAAAACCTAGAATTAATAATGATATAATTAATACATACGACTATTTACACTCAAGAGCATTTGATTACTTTCCTTATCCTCTGGAAATTACTGACAATTTGGAAGCATACCCTTTTATTAAAGATAATAATGAACCATTAGAAGAAAGAAGCCTTGATATAATGCATTTAGTTAGTCTTCTTCATAATAAAACAACCTTCTATCAAGATATTGACATTGATAAAATAAAAGGTATATACGAAGACACTATAAACGAAGTTAACTATCTAAATAACTATTACACCACTTTAATAGAGAATATTGAAAAAGAGATCTATATGTCACCATCATCATATTTATTAGCTAGAAATATTAATATTATTTTTGAGAGTACTTTTTATGTTAGAGATAGTATAGAAAAATGGTATAAATTAGTTAAAGATAATAAAAATAAGAGAGTTGTGTATATTCATGGAAATATTAAAATAGAACATTTTATTAATGGAGATAAGCCATATTTAATTAGTTGGAATA
The DNA here is from genome assembly GCA_947168625.1 of uncultured Caryophanales bacterium. Taxonomy (GTDB): domain Bacteria; phylum Bacillota_I; class Bacilli_A; order RF39; family UBA660; genus CAG-302. Next base: position 282 of record CAMVMQ010000028.1, on the reverse strand, counting down.
ATAGTAAGATAGATAGCCCTATTTATGATTTACTTACTTTTTATAAGAATAACTATAAGTCATCATCTTTTGTGGATTTATTAAAGTATTATGAACATAATTATCCCCTAAAAGATGATGAACGTCTTCTATTATTTACCCTTATGGCTATTCCTCCTGTTATTCAAGATAAAGAAAATGAATATATAAAGTGTATAAATATTAATGAGATAATTGATTATTTATATAAAACAAAAAATATTATAACGAACTATCAAAGTAGATAGTTCCTTTTTTGTAAAA
>CAMVMQ010000027.1 GCA_947168625.1 uncultured Caryophanales bacterium | reverse complement strand
GGGCAAGCATAAGTAGATAATTTTACATCATAAGAAATATCAAAATTATCAATAGCCTTTACTAATCCTAGACATCCTACTTGAAATAGGTCATCTAAGTTATCAACCTTACCGGTAAACTTCTTTATTATACTTAGTACTAATTTTAGATTACCCTTTATTAATTCTTCTCTTGCAAAGGGATTACCTTCTTTCATTTTCTTAAAAAGAAACATTGTTTCTTCACTTGTTAGTACTTTTATATTCGCAGTATTCACGCCTGTTAACTCTACTTTATGACGTGACATAATAAAAAATCTCCTTTCATATTCATTATGAATACTTAAAGAGATTTTTAAACATTATTCTTCTTTATATATTTTTAATATCTCATTAAATTTATCAGGCAGTGGAGAAGTAAACTCCATGTACTTTTTTGTTGTAGGATGAATAAATCCTATTTTTTCTGCATGAAGCATTTGTCCAAACTCTTTATCAATTAATTTTTTCTTTCCATAAACAGGATCATTAATAACAGGATGACCAATATAATTTAGATGTACTCTAATTTGGTGAGTTCTACCAGTTTCTAACTTACATTTTATTAAAGTAGCATTTTTATATCTTTCTAGTACTTTGAGGTGTGTAATGGCATCCTTTGAATTAACTGAAGTTACCGTCATTTTCTTTCTATTGCTTGAATCTCTTCCAATTGGAGCGTCAATTGTTGCGCTATCTTCTTTAATGACACCATCTACTAAGGCAATATACTCTCTTACTACCTCTTTCTTAGCTATTTGTTCCGCTAATATATTATGTGCTTTATCGTTTTTAGCAACCAGTAGAAGGCCTGACGTATCAGCGTCAATTCGATGAACTATTCCTGGCCTAATATTAGTGTTTACTGTACTTAAATTATTGGTATGATACATTAGGGCATTTACCAATGTTCCAGAGTAATTTCCTGGAGCGGGATGTACAACCATACCGCTAGGTTTATTTACGACGATTAAATCATCATCTTCATAATATATATCTAAGGGAATATTTTCAGGAATAATATCGATATCTTCTTCATATTCTTCTATATCAATATAATCTCCTTCTTTTAATACATAACTTGCTTTAACACTTTTTCCATTTACAAGTATTTTATTATTATCAATCATTTTTTGTATCTTACTTCTTGTATATTCAGTATTACTAGTAAGATATTTATCAAGTCTTAATCCCTTATTCTCTTCATCTATTATCATTTTTTATGCTCCTTTCTAAGAGATATAAATACTAAAATAAAAACACCAATGCAAATAAAGGAATCTGCTATATTAAAGATTGGAAAATTATAATTAAATATTTTTACTGAGATAAAATCGACAACATAGCCTCTTACTATTCTATCAATTAAATTACCAATGGATCCTCCTAGTACTAAAGAGAAGGCTATTATATTTGTTTTATCTTTAATACATTTTTTCTTTATATAATGAATAATAGCGACAATAATTAAAAATGTTACTATTATTAGAAATAATCTTTTACCTGTTAGTATACTAAAGGCCGCTCCATTATTTTGTGTATATATTAAATAGAAGGTGTTTTTAATTATAGTGATATCTTTATGGAAATAATTTACTACTAGATATTTACTTACTTGGTCAATTAAGGTAAAGAATACTATTAAGGTTATTATTAACATTATTCTCCTTCTTTCAAAATTGTCCATACACAAGTATCAATAATATATTCATCATCTATGTGTTTTAATTTATAATCATCAGATAAACATGAATATAAGGTGGATTCTTTAGTTACCTTATGACAGTAAGAAAAATCACTATCTTTATATACTTTTATTGCACTATTTATGTCACATTTAATTTTGGTATTCGGATTAACAAAATCACTTTTATCTATAATATTTGCTCTAAATATGTCATTAAAAGATATTGTTCCTTCACTTACCGTAACAGTTGTACTTTCCTCTGGTTTTTGAAAAGTCCCTTCAATTATTCCAAAGGAAATATTATTATCTATAGTATTTAAGGATACGTAACTATCAATAGATTCGGAAAGTCTACTAATAAAACTTTCTTCAGCTTTTAATTTAGTTTGCTTGTAGGCATTAAAACTGGTTGGAATAGCAATTACTAGAACCAGACCAATAATAACAATTACTGCTAGTAACTCAATTAGAGTAAAACCTCTTTTATTCATAATTAATTCCTCCATCTATATATTATCATAATCTTAGTCTTTTATCAATAATCACTATTGCTATTTTTTTCTTTTATCTTTATAATTATTTTAGGTGGTAGTCAGAAAACAAAAATAAAATTTATTTTATAAAAATAGATAAAAAAGGGTAGACTTCCCATTACCCCCAAAAAAGTGATAATTAAATAGATAAAGTTAATTTTGTTCAAGTTTTCATCACTATGTGTACCATGAACGAAGTGAAAGGAATGTGTGGTTAGTATGAAACTTTGCTATAACAACAAAGAAATACCTTTGATGGATTGTAATAGTTTTTATAAAAGATTTAAAGGTTTTATGTTTACTAAGAATATTAATAAAGCTCTTTTATTTAATAGATGTAATAGTATTCATACTTTTTTTATGAAAGAGAATATTGATGTTATTATGTGTGATAAAGATAATAACATTCTCTATTATTATGAAGATTTAGGTAAAAGAAAAATAATACTTCCAAGAAAAGGAGTATATAAAGTTTTTGAAACCCCGAGTAAATATTTTGCCATTGAAATTGGAAAGAAGATATTTATTAAATAGAAAAAAGAATGATTATCATTCTTTTTTTGATTATTTATTACTTTCGTCTATAAACCTTTCAACTTCATTAATTGTGTTATTAAAATTATCATATTCAGTATTAAACCATTTAATAGGTAATTGATGATTAAAGAAGGTATACTGCCTTTTAGCGTAATGTCTAGAATTTTTCTTAATATTGTCTACAGCTTCTTCTAATGATATTTTATTATCTAAATATGCATATAGTTCTTTATAACCAATAGCATTAAGTAACGGTTTTGTTCTAATTCCTTTATCATAAAATGACTTTACTTCTTCAAGCAAACCATTATCTAACATATTATCTACTCGTTTATTTATTTTATCATATAGAATATTTCTATCAGTCGTAAGACCTATAAAAATAGTATCATATAATAACTTATCTGTTTTATTATTATTGATAGATGAATTATTTTCTTTGTAATAATTTATTGCTCTAATTAACCTTCTTCGATTATTTTTATCAATAATAATGTCTTTATCTAATTTTATTAATTCTTGATATAAAGCTTCAGTACTTATATTATCATATGTGTTTTTTTCTTTTTCTTCAGATAATTTGTAGTCATATAGAGCTGATTTAATATAAAGACCAGTTCCTCCGACTAGAATAGGAGTTTTTTTACTTTTTATGATATTATCGATTACTTTGCGCGCATCTTGTTGATAATGGTAGATTGTATATTCTTCATCGACTTCTTTGATATTAAATAAGTGATGTGGGATATCTTCCATCTCTTCTTTAGTTACTTTAGCAGAACCTATATCTAATCCTTTATATACTTGGACAGCATCGGCATTTATTATTTCACCATTATATTTCTTTGCAAGTGCTATTGATAGTTTAGTTTTACCTACTGCGGTAGGACCAGTTATAACTATTATTTTTGTCATATTAGATACTCCTTTTGAACATCTTTTCTAATTCATAGATAGTGAAGTGAATGATAGTTGGTCTTCCATGAGGACAGTTAAAAGGATTATTACACTTTCTTAACTTATCTATAATACTTTCCATATCTTCTTTTGTAATTCTAGTATTTCCTTTGACACTTGCTTTACAAGCCGTTGTAGCCGCTACATGATCACGGAATTTAGCAAGGTTAAAGTTTTTTTCTTCCTCTTTTATTGTCTCTATTATATTTCTTATAGTTAGTTCTTCTCTTCCTTCAGGAAACCACGTAGGATGAGATATAACTCTAAATGAGTTCTGGCCAAAATCTTCAACTTTAATATTTAAATCTTCTAGTATATTTAGGTTGTTTTTTATGATTATATAATCTTGAATTGGCAGTTCAATAACAATTGGGACAATAGAACCGATTGAGTTATTATTAGGGTGAGATAATAAATATGAATATTTTTCATAATTAACTCTCTCTTCTGCGGCATGCTGATCTATTAGATAAATTCCTTTTTCATTTTCACAAACAATATAAGTTCCTAATGCTAGGCCAATAGGATATAATTCGGGAAGTTTTTCTTTTGGTAATTCTTCTTGATAATCTTTTTCCTCTTCATTGTCTAGTTCATTATTTGGAATATTTTCAAAATTAACAAGTTTAGTAAGTAGTTCTTTATTTTCATTGCTATTATCACTTACAATATTTCTTTCTAAATTTAAAGATAAATTTTCATACTTTGTTTCTTCTTTTTCTTCTTTTATTTCTATTTTAGGAATTAATAGTTTAGTTTTAATAACATCTTTAATTCCATTAGAAATAAGATTTTTTAAATCTTCAAAATTACTAAATTTTATATCTTGTTTAGATGGATGTATATTTACATCTATTAGTGTTGGGTCAGTTTTAATATTTAAGACCACGATTGGATATCTTGTATCTTCCTTATATGATGAATATGAATCATTTATTACTCTTCCAAGAGTTTGATTTCTTACCACTCTTCCATTTACTAAAACAGTCATATGATTACGACTAGAACGATTAACTTCAGGTAAAGAGATATAACCTGATACTTCATAATCATCATTATTAACATTGATGGGAAGCATTTTCTTGGCTATATCTAATCCGTATATTGATTTGATAACTTTAAGAAGATTACCAGAGCCATCTGTATTTAGTAGTTCTTTTTCGTCATTAGTTAATTTAAACTTAATATTTGGGTATGATAGAGACATTTTATTTATATATTCTGTAACACTTGCCAGTTCAGAATATAGGCTTGAAAGATGTTTTAAGCGTGCAGGGGTATTATAGAATAAGTTAGTAACAATTATCTGCGTACCAATTCGAGCATTAGAGGATTTTTCTTCAAGGATTTTTCCTCCTTTAATATGTATTAATGTTCCTACTTCCTCTTGACATGTTTTTAGGATTATTTCAGATACTGCTGCAATTGAAGGAAGAGCTTCACCTCTAAACCCTAGAGAATGAATAGAAAACAAATCATCATCTGTATATAATTTACTAGTGGCGTGTCTTTGAAAAGCTAGAAGGGCATCGTCATGAGTCATCCCAAAGCCATCATCAGTTACTACTATTTCCCTTAATCCTGCTTCTTTTAAATCTATTTTGATATTAGTGGCCCCCGCATCTACTGAATTTTCAACAAGTTCCTTGACAATTGATACAACTTTTTCTACTACTTCTCCTGCTGCTATTTTATTTGCTAAAAGTTCATTCATCACTTTTATTTTTCCCATACTACACCTCTATCATCTTATATAATCTTACTTTACCTTTTTTATCTTTTTTATATATAGCTATATCGTTACCTTTTTTGTCTTCAATTAAGGAGATTTCTTCATCAAAAAAACTATCTAAAATCATACCATTTTTTATTTTCTTTAATAATATATCGTCTACTTTAGTTATTTTAATATTAGGAAGAGCTTCTTTAATGCTAAGTAATTTATAATTACCTTTTTCTATTTCTTCTAAGGTATTAGATTCCTCAATAGAAAAAGGACCTACTTTTGTTCTTAAAAGTTCTTTCATTGTACCATATGTTCCAAGTTTATAGGCTATATCCCTTATTAGACTTCGAATATATGTTCCTTTACTAACTATGCACTTAATACTAAATTCTACTGTATCTTCAAGAAAGGAAATTTCTCCTATTAGTTCTAGATTATAGATTTCTACCTGTTTAGAAGGCACTTGTACTTCAATATCATTTCGAGCATATTCATATAATTTCTTACCTGCTACTTTAACAGCCGAGTACAAAGGTACTTCTTGATTTTGTTTTCCGATAAATGACAATAATACTCTCTCAATGTCTTCCTTAGTACAAGTTGGTATATTTCTTTTTATTTCTTTACCTGTAATATCTAGCATATCTGTTTCATAACCAAGTATTACTCTGGCTATATATTCTTTTGTATTGGCAAGCAAGATTTCTGTAATTTTTAGAGCTCTTCCTACTGGAACAACAAGAACTCCTTCCGCTATTGGATCTAATGTACCAGTATGTCCTACTTTCTTGGTATTTAATTTTTTGCAAATTTTATTTACTACATCTCTACTTGTTAATCCCTTTGGTTTATTTACTATTAATACTCCATTCATCTTTTATAAAGTAAAACAATATTATTGATATAGCAATAATATTGTTTATACTTACTCCTCCTTGTTTATTTCATCAATTATTTTTTCTATTTTGTTACCGTATTCAATTGATTCATCATAAATAAAAGTTAGTTCTGGCATCTTTCTTATTTCGACCATATTAAATAATTTACCTCTGATAAAACCACTTGCTTTATTTAGGGCATTACCTACTTTTTCTCGATCTTCATCAATTAAATTAGTATAATATACTTTAGCATATGATAAATCACTAGAGATATCCACAGCTGTTATGGTAACAAATTTTATATCTTCATCTTTTACTTCTTCTGCAACTACTTTAGATATTGCCTCAGTAAAGATGTGACCTAATCTTTCTAGTTTTATGCTCATATGAATCTCCTAACGATGATTTTGTTTGGTATTTGTTTGATATTCTTCAGGAACTACTCCTTTTTCAACTAAAAATTTTCCTCTTTTGTAACCTTCTTTAAAATTATGTGCTGTTCTTGGATCAGTAATAGGTCCAATTGCAGGAATAATTTGATTTTCTAATTTTATTCCATTAAAATACTCTTCAAAATATGCCTTTCTTCCAGCCATATTTAATTCACTACACTATTTTCTTTCTTCAATTGGTCCATTAACTTTATAGAGTCTTTCTATTTCCTTTTCATTTCTTTTGGCAGCAGTTACTGCTGATACGCCTTTACTTTCTTCTCTCATTTTTATCACTTTCCTTCTTCCTTATTTATTTTTTTATTTCAACCATTTCATAGGCTTCAATAACATCTTTTTCTTTAATATCATTAAAATTCTCAATAGTTATTCCACATTCTAGTCCCTGTTTTACTTCTTTTACTTGATCTTTTTCTCTTGCTATTGATGCAATAGTACTATCATTTATTACTATGCCATCTCTTATTACTCTAGATTTAGCGCTTCTCTTAATAAGGCCAGATGTTACATACGAACCAGCAATAGTACCAACTTTTGAAAACTTAAATATCTTTCTTACTTCGGCTGTCCCTAGTATTTTTTCTTCAAATTCTGGTTCTAGTTTTCCCTTTAAAGCATCTTCCATTTCTTCTACAACTTTATAAATAATATCATAAAAACGTATTTCTATTCCTTTGCTTTTGGCCACTTCAGATACTTTATGGTCTGGTCTTATATTAAATCCAATGATAATGGCATTAGAGGCATCTGCTAGTATAACATCACTTTCTGATATTCCTCCGATACCACTTCGGATTATATTAACTTTTATTCCTTCAACATTTAATTTTAATAATGAATTTTTAACAGCCTCTTCACTACCTTTAACATCAGCTTTTAAGATAACATTTATTTCTTTTTCTCCAGCTTCAACACGGCTAAATAAGTCATCTAAAGATATAACAGCTTTCGGCTTGTTTTGTCTTTCTTTTTCATTTTTTTGCCTTTGAAGTGCAATAGCTTTAGCTTTCTTTTCACTTTCGAAGGCCATAAATTTATCCCCTGCTGATGGGCTTTCAGATAATCCTGTTATAGATACTGGCATTGAAGGAAGGGCCTCTACTAGATTTTCTCCCTTATCATTTTTTAGTGTTCTTACTTTACCAGAAATATTACCAACTACTATTGGATCTCCTAGTCTTAGTGTTCCGTTTTGTACTAAGATATTAGTTACTACTCCAGAATTTTTATCTAGTTTAGATTCTATCACAGTACCAGATGCATAACGATTTGGATTTGCTTTTAGTTCTCCTAATTCACTAAGAAGTAAGATTCTTTCTAATAAGTCATCAATACCCTCACCAGTTACTGCGGAAATATTTACAAACATAATGTCTCCGCCCCACTCTTCAGGTTGAAGACCATTAGCAGACATTTCTGTTAGCACCCTCTCTACATTAGCGGTAGGTTTATCTATTTTATTTACGGCTACTATTATTGGTACTCCTGCGGCTTTAGCATGGTCTATTGCTTCTTTAGTCTGAGGCATGACACCATCATCTGCTGCGACAATGATGATGACAATATCAGTAATTGATGCTCCTCTTGCTCTCATCTCAGTAAAGGCTGCATGTCCTGGAGTATCAATGAATGTTAATTTTTTACCGTTATACTCAATTTGATAAGCACCAATAGCCTGAGTAATACCTCCAGCTTCTCCTTCAGCAACATTTGTTTTTCTGATTGTATCTAGTAGAGTTGTTTTACCATGGTCAACATGCCCCATAATAGTAATTACTGGTGGTCTTTCGACTAAATCTTTTGGGTCATCAATTATTTCTAATTCTTCAAAGTTTACTTCATCACGAGATGTTTCACTTTTTAATGTTTTATTATAGTCTGATACAATTATTTCAGCTGTATCAAAATCTAGTGAAGCATTGATATTTGCCATCATACCTAGTCCCATTAATTTCTTTATGATTTGGGCTACTGGCTGTCCTAAGGCAGAAGATAGTTCTCCTACAGTCATACCATCTTTATAAAGAATAATATTTTCATTATCTTCAGCAACGTTTGATTGAAGTTTTTCTTTATGCTTGTACATTTCTTTTCTTTTTTCTTTGAAGTTATCATTATTTTGAACTGACTTTTTATTTGCTTTCTTTGATGCTTTAATTTCCTTTTTCTCATTTGATGCTAATTCTTCTAACTCTTCTTCAAATGCTTCATCATCTTCTTGCTGTTCTAATTCTTGCATATCTTCTTCATTACTATCCATATTTGCTATCTCATTATCCAATATAATAATATCATCATCAGATAGCATATCTTCTTCTTTAGTAACATTAATACCAAATTTTTTACAAAGATTTAAAATTTCATTTACTTCTCTTTGTACATCACTTGCATATTCAGATACATTCATCATATGTATCACCTCCTAGTTAATTATTTTGGATTATTTCTTCAATTTTTTTATATATATCATCACTTATATTTGCTTCAAATACTCTTTCTAATATCTTTTTTTCTCTCGCCTGTTTTAGTACTTCTAATTCTTTCTTTATGTAAGCACCCCTTCCATTAGCTTTTCCTGATATATCAGCAAATATAATGCCATTTTTATCTTTAACTATACGAAGCAATTCTTTTTTAGGTAGTTGTTCTTTAGTTACAATGCATCTTCTTAAAGGAATCTTCTTCATATTATTCACCTGCTTTAACTACAACGATAGGTTCTTCTTCATAGTTCTTCTCGGATTTGACTTCTATCTTGTATTTAGTTAAACGAGAAGCTAATTTGATATTTTGGCCTTTCTTTCCAATAGCTAATGAAAGATTATCATCATTTACTAAAGCTAAAGCTTCTTTCTTTTCAGCATCTTTAATTGTTACTTTTACATCTTTAGCAGGGCTTAAAGCATTTGCTATAAATTTAGCAGGATCTTTATCATATAAAACAACATCAATCTTTTCGCCATTTAGTTCTTTAAGAACTGCTGCTATTCTTCTTCCTTTTTCTCCTATTACTGCTCCGATTGGGTCGACATTAGTATATTCTGAATATACTGCTATCTTGCTTCTTACTCCTGCTTCCCTTGCCACAGAATATAACATTACAGTTCCATCAGATAATTCTGGTATTTCTATTTCTAATAATCTTTTAACAAAGCCATAATGACTTCTTGATAGCATTATAAATGGTCCTTTAGGTCCTATCTCTAATTTAGATACGTATACCTTTACTGATGAACCCATTACTAGTTTTTCTCCAGGTATAATTTGGTCTTTAGGTAGAATACCGCTACTACGTCCTAAGTCAACAAAATAGTTATGTTGGTCTTCTCTTTGAAGAACTCCTACCATTAATTCTCCATCTTTATCTTTAAATTCTTCAGAAATACTTTCTTTTTCAGCTTCTTTAATTCTTTGAACAACAATTTGTTTAGCAGTACCTGCTGCTACTCTACCAAAGTTACTTGGGATAGTTAGTTCATTTCCTCTTATTGTTTCTCCCACTTCAATATCATCTACTAATTTTCTAGCATCCTCTAGTGATATTTCTGTTTCTGGATTAGTAACTTCTTCAACGACAGTTCTATTAGAGTATAATCTAATATCTCCTGTTTCTGCGTCTACACTAGCCTCAACATTACTTACGCCTTCGTTTTTCTTGTAGGCTGCTGCCATAGCTTGCTGCATTGCTTCAATTACTATTTTTTTATCTACTTTCTTTTCTTCAGCAATAGAATTTAAGGCTTTTAAAAATTCTTGCATTTGCTTCTTATTCACTTTCTTCTCTTCCCTTCTCTTTAGTTGATACATCTAGAGTATATGACTCTTTTATTAAATCAGCTTCATCTAGTATTGGATTAATTATATTTGTTACTTCAACACATTTATCTAAGTCAATTATTTCATCTCGATCAATAATGATTCTTAAGAATAAGTTATTATCCTCTTTTTCTAATTTAACTGAGTCGATTCTTACTCCTATTTTTTCTACTTCTTCTTCTAGTAATTTTTTGATTTTTTCTTCCATAACTCCTCCTTTTAATATATATAAAAGAGTGGATTTTTATGCCACTCTTTCTCAAGACAACTATATTATAGCACATTTATTTGTAAATGTACAAGTATTTTTGTTATTTTTC
>CAMVMQ010000026.1 GCA_947168625.1 uncultured Caryophanales bacterium | reverse complement strand
TCATAATATTAAAGTTATCAGATTACTTATTAAATATTCTTAATTATTAAATAAATAATAAATTATTTCATCCTTTTTGCAATACTGGAATAATTATCTTTATGTAGTTGAGAAAGTATTTGCATACAATAACCACGATACAATTTACTACCACCATCACGATAATTATTAGTTTCATATAGTCCATCAGAAATATGAAAAGAATAATCTATTTTCCTACTATTAACTAGATTATAAAAAATTGATAACATTTCTTCTCTAGAAATACTTCCATTATAAACAGTAATAACAAAAGTATCACCAATAATACATGGATCAGTATTTAAATCATAACACGAAGACAATTCCTTCTCATCAATTAATATTCTCCTATTATAATTCTCTTCAAGATTATTAATTTGTTTTTTAAATTCACTCATAAAAAAAATTAAATCATATTGAGCAGAAATTCTATTTTCTTTACTCATCTTACTTGAAGATACTATATCAAAGCAAAACATATGATATTTAGCATTTTTATTATACTGAGCTTTTAAGAACAAATCTTGATATTCAAAACTGGACATAGCTATTACTCCTTATCTTTTCTTTCTATTAATTTTATATGTATTAATTATATTAATCATATTATCAATACTTCTTTGACCAACAGTATCAAGAGGAGAATCAAATATAGGAATCAAATCAACATACCGATAATTATCTAGTATTTTATTCCAATCTAAAACAATTTCCTTTGAATTCAAGACTTCTTTATAAATACATATTACAGTTCTTTTATTTCCATCTATGAAAGGCTGAAATAAATAAACATTACCACCAAACTGTAACAAATCAGAGACTAATTCATTTAAATTAGCATATTCCTTATTCATTCTATTTAAAGAAGAACCAATTAATTCTTTTGTATCATTATCAAGATTATCCCTAAAATCATCTTCATTAATATTAAAAAGTCTTTTATGAATATTTACTAAATAATTAAAATCCATATATAACACCCTCTTTAAATTAAAGGACTTGAGAATTTACAACTAATATTATTTATCTCAAGTCCATTTCATTTTATTTGGTTGCCCAGGCTAGATTCGAACTAGCGCGTGTCAGAGTCAGAGTCTGATGCCTTACCGCTTGGCTACTGGGCAATTACAAAATAGATTATAACAAAAAATAGACCTGAAATCAAGTCTATTTAATTACAATATTAACAATTCTACCAGGTATAACTATTTTCTTTACTATCTCATGGTCCTCTAACCATTTAGTTATCGTTTCCGTATTAAGAGCCTTGTCTTCCAATTCTTCCTTCGAAATATCCTTTGACACTTTAATAGTATCTCTTACCTTACCATTTACTTGAATAGCAATTTCTACTTCATCATCTTTAACCTTATCTTCATCATAACTCGGCCATTCTTCATAAGAAATAGTATCCTTATGTCCTAGCATTTCCCATAATTCCTCAGCAAGATGAGGACATAATGGACTTAACACTTTAACAAAACCCAAAGCATATTCTTTAGGAAAAAAGCCTTCTTTATACACTGCATTAATAAAAATCATCATTTGACTAATAGCGGTATTAAAGTTCAAACTCTCATAGTCTTCAGTTACCTTCTTTATTGTTTGATGATATACCTTCTCTAAATTATTATTATTATCATCAATTACTTTATTTTCTTCAAATAAACGATATATTCTATCAATAAATTTCTTCGATGCATCAATACCAGCATTACTCCAAGGCTTATCAGCCTCAATTGGTCCCATAAACATTTCATATAGACGAAGAGCATCTGCTCCGTGAGATTTAACTATATCACTAGGATTTACAACAAATTCTGGATATCTCTTTCCCATCTTAATATTATTTTCTCCTAGTATCATTCCTTGATGAACCAATTTTTTAAATGGTTCCTCTACCGGAGAAATACCTTTATCATACAAATAATTACACCACATACGAGAATACAATAAATGTCCTACTGCATGTTCAGGTCCCCCAACGTAAAGGTCAACTGGCATCCAATGTTTAAGTAGGTCTCTATCTGCCAAAGAATTATCATTATTTGGATCAATATAACGTAAATAATACCAACTAGATCCAGCAGCACCAGGCATGGTAGAAGTTTCTCTTATTCCTTTTTTACCATCTACTATTACATTTTTCCATTCTATAGCATTTTCTAATGGAGCTTTACCATTTTTACTCTTATAATCATTCATAACAGGAAGAGTAACTGGCAAATCTTTATCATCAACTAAATAAATAGTTCCATCTTCCATATGAATAACAGGTACAGGCTCTCCCCAGTATCTTTGTCTTGCAAAAATCCAAGGTCTCAAGCGATAATTAATCTCCTTTTTACCAATATTATTCTCTTCTAAATAATCAATCATTCGATTTATAGCATCTTCTTTATTTAAGCCATCTAAAAAACCTGAATTAATATGTAATCCATCACCAATATAAGCTTCCTTAGTAATATCTCCCCCATCAATAACAGGGATAATTGGAATATTAAACTTACTGGCAAATTCAAAGTCCCTTTCATCATGTGCAGGCACCGCCATAATAGCTCCTGTTCCATATGAAGCTAATACATAGTCACTTATCCATATTGGTATCTTTTTATTATTAACTGGATTAATAGCATAAGCACCAATAAAGACGCCTGTCTTCTCCTTATTAAGACTAGTTCTTTCAAGTTCTGACTTTGATGAAGCAAGTCTAATATATTCTTCAACTTCACTTTTTTTATCAGAAGTAGTTATTTCTTTAACTAGTTTGTGTTCTGGTGATAAAACGCAGTAAGTAGCTCCAAATAAAGTATCACATCTCGTTGTAAAAACAGTAAATTCCTTATCCGAATTATCTATTTTAAATCTAACATTAGCACCAATACTCCTACCAATCCAATTCCTTTGAATCTCTTTTGTCGATTCAGGCCAATTAAGACCATCTAAATTATCAAGTAACCTTTCCGCATACTTAGGAATATCAATAGCCCACTGCTTCATATTCTTGCGAATAACAGGATATCCTCCTCTTTCACTTTTTCCATCAATAACCTCATCATTAGAAAGAACAGTTCCCAATTCTTCACACCAATTAACAGGCATGTCAATATATTTAGCATAACCATCATTATATAATCCTTTAAATATCCACTGTGTCCACTTATAATAAGAAGGATCAGCTGTCGATATTTCCCTATCCCAATCATAGGAAAAACCAAGTTCTTTTAATTGCTTTTTAAATATTTTAATATTTTCTTCAGTAAAACCACTAGGATGATTTCCCGTTGTTACAGCATATTGCTCTGCTGGAAGACCAAAAGCATCCCATCCCATTGGATGAAGAACATTATATCCTTGCATTCTCTTCATCCTTGAAACTATATCAGTAGCGGTATATCCTTCTGGATGTCCTACATGAAGACCAACCCCACTAGGATATGGAAACATATCTAGTGCATAAAACTTCGGCTTACTAAAGTCTTTTATATCAGTTTTAAAAGTCTTATTCTCTTCCCAATAATCTTGCCATTTCTTTTCTATCTTTCGAAAATTATACATTTTTTTTCATTCCCTTCTTCTGATAATATCTACCTAATAATCCATAACATATAACAATAAGTAAAGCAATAATAACAATACCTAATAATAATTGCCATATCCATTTATGAAGTAACTTAGATATAATCATATATGTAAATACAATAATAAAACTATTTATAAAAGCCGTAGCATAGATAAATTTCTTATAATTAATTTTCTTTTTGTCAATTTTATAAATACTAACTAAATAATAGAATTCAACTGGTACCATATTCTTATTATATCGTGTTTTCTTCATTACAAACAAGAGAAAATATAAAATAAAAACAAAAGCATAAACAAGAACAAATTCTAATAAAATATCTAATATACCCTTCACAAATAGTCACCTCTCGTAATAATTGTACTATAAAGTTTTCTATTTAACAAGTTTTTTTATAAAAGAATATCTCTATAAACACATAAAAGAGCCTTAGAAAGCCCTTCTATATTTTTTTAATTTTTTTAATCTTAAAAGCACCATTTTGAGTGACAATATACATAAGAACTAATATCACATATTTGTACTTTATCAATCTATCATAAAAGTTTATATTACAAGTTAATACCATCATCAGAAAGTAATATCTTCTTAAATATTTCTAAATTATTCATAGCATAATACTTAATAATTATATTTTTTGTATATATTCAAGAAGATAAATAAATACTTTAATATATTTACTTTCTAATCCCTTTTTCTTTAATTTTTTAATTTTAATTCTCTTTTTTCGAATATCCAAATTACTAAATAAAATACTATCAATTATATTTTTTAATTCAGTATCCAATTCAATATCATACAATATCTCTTTAATTTCTTCATTAATATAAGTAACATAATTTATAAAAGTATTATTACCTTTAATATTAATTCTAATATCTTTTCCAATCATTAATCCTTCTAAATAGATAACAAAATCATCACCATCATAATAAGAATTATATTTTACCATTTTGTCATCAATATTAATTTGTTGTATATTTCTTATATTTTTAAATCTAAGAAGATAATTTCTTCTACTAAGCAAATTTTTTCCTTCCAATTTTTTAATTGTTAAAGTATAATCATCTTTCTTATATTCATAAGAAAAATTAGTAATCATATATAATCCCTTTTCATAAGTATAACTAAAACCATCATCTTCATAAAGATTATATATACCATTATCAAGTGGATATATAAGAAGTTCTAAAGTATTAGGAATAACTTCTTTTAAATTATTATTAATTGGAATGATGCTACCTGCCTTAACAAAAACAGGATAATCTTCATCACGATAAAAACTATTGTAACTCTTATCGCCAATATATTTCTTTCCTTTTAAAAAGTCAAACCATATTCCCTTTGGCACAAATACTTTTTTAAAAACTCTATTAATTACCCTGTTCTTTCTTTCAGTAATAGGAGCCACAAAAAAATTATCTCCCAAAAAATATTGATTCTGATATAAAGGTTCATCTAAAACCTTAGGATAATCAAAATAAAATGGTTTAACTAAGCCCTTACCATCCTTATGATAGCGGTAACTTTCACTATATAGATAAGGAATTAACTTATATCTTAAATTAATATAAAAAGTAATATGACTTCTTAAAATATAATTCCATTTCCATGGTTCTCTTTTATAATACTGTCCTTTTTCACTTGCCATTAAGAAAATTGGACTAAAACAAGCAAACTGAATATATCGTAAATATAACTCATCATCCTCATTACCACCATAATATCCCCCAATAGGATGAGCAATATAACTAATACCCATATTATATCCTTGAAGATTATATCTTGGTAAAAGATTTAAAATATTCCAATTTACTTTAGTTTTACCACTCCACATAATAGGATATCTATGCATAGCTATATTATGATTTCGAGAAAGAATAATTGTTCTTTTACCTTTCATCTTCAAATTACCACTATGATAATGATCTAATTTCCAAAGATTTTCTTTATCAAGTCTATTATTATAATTAATGCTAAATATTTCAATTCCTAAATTACTATAATTATCAATAATATTTTTTGAATATAAACTAATTTTATTATTACTAAATGGAATAAAACTATTTTTATTATTATCAAAATATGCAGTAGGATTAATAGTCATACCTAATTTAATATTATTATTTTTCAAATAATTATAAACATTATTTATATTAATATTAGCCTTATAACCATTAATAAGAGATTCACCAAGTATAAAGACTGATAAAGGTATATCATTTTGCATAAAAGAATTAACTAAGAATGAAATATCTTCTTCTTTATAAGCATCATTCTTATACCACCAAGCTCCTAAAGCATATCTAGGTATCATCTCAGGATAACCTGTAAGAGTAAAATAGTCTCTTAAAGCCCCTTCAAAATCACTTCCATACATAAATAGATAATAATCAAAAGCATTATCTCTTGAAACAAAATTATCTTGCTCATTAAGAACTAAAGATTTACTATCATTTAAAAGACTATAACCCTCCAATGAATATAATCCCTTGTCCAAAACAATTTTTTCTTCCCCATCATCTAATGAATAATTAATACTTCGAAGATTCTTAACTTCATTGCTAGAAGGATTCCACTCTACTTTTGTACCATTAAGTATAGCTTTTATTCTATTTACTTTAATAGGACTATTTTTAACATAAGTTAAAGTAAATACTCCTGTATTAATTTGAATCGTAGTTTCACTTTCAACTATGCCAAAAGGCATCTTATCAAAATGTCTATTACTAACTAAAGAAGTAGCCCTATCCTCGAAAACTCCCTTTTCACTATACTCAATTCTAATTAAACGTGGTGATAAAACACTAAATCTTACTTTACCTAAGGTAATAATATTATCTTTTTCACAAGTAATATTACCTTTATCATTAATATAATAGTTACTTATATTCTTCATAATACTATCACCTCTATTCTATTCTTTTCTACAATATAATCATATCATAACCCATTTAAAATTACAATAATAGATAATTTATTTTTTTAATCTTTTCCTAATAAAATTAAAGATAAAACTAATAAATAAATAAAAGATAATTACTAAAATATTAATAAAGTATTTATCACTATCCACTTTAACAATTAAAGAAAATAAAACTAAGACCAAAAGATAAATAATATTATTATAAATAATAGTTAATACATTACTAAAGTTATTAATAATACTTATTTTATATTTATGAATAATCAAAAACATAATCATAAAAGTGGTAACCAGCATTCCGAGAGATGATGACAAAATACCTCCTAAAGAAAGATTATAACCCATCCGATATACACTATTAATAAATGGCACTTCAAAAATAATCTTTATAAAAAGCCCTACCAATATACTTAACTTCACTTTCTTATAACTTAAAGAACTGTTTCCCATTTTAATTGAATAATCAAATAAAATATAAAAGAAAAGTAATATAATTAATCCAAAAATGAAATTATCTTCACTATAAAAAATAACTTTACTTAAAGGCCAAGAAATCACAAATAAAAGCATACATGCATTAAGAGAAACATTTAATACTCTATTTACTATATAATTGTAATTATTAATTACACTATCAAAATCAATATTTAAACACCTAGAAATAAGTTTATGAATAATACATATTAAAAGAAGACCAAATAAGTAAGTATCACTAAGTACCTTACCAATAGAAGCAATATCATAATTATATCTACCAACCAACACAAAATATAACACAGCAATTGAAATATATACGAAGCAAGGCATAATATCAATATTTTTATCGTTTAATATCATTTTTTTAATATCTTTAAAATAATTATGATTAAGTTCTTTATCATCTTTCTTATATTTAAAATTAAATAAATATATTAAAATATATGTAACCACTAGTATGATAAAAGAAGAAATATATAAAAACATAATATCATATCTATTTTTTAATATTAAGCACAATATTATGTTAATAATAAATAAAACACAATAATACCAATTATTTAGGTACTTACCTATCTTATAATTAGATAAAAAGAATTCTAAATAACGAAAAATAATACTAACTGTTAAAAATAAACAAGTTGATAAACTATAAATACCCATTCCTTCAATATGAATAAAATTACTCAAATAATAAGAAAAACTCCCAAATAAAAGATTAAACCCTAATAAAAACAAATTAAAATATAAAAATAACTTTTTTCTACTATATATATATCTATTATTGTTAATATTATTTACAAATAGACTATCTAATAAAATATATAATCCAAAATTAAGAGATAAAATAACTTTCATAATATCACTAGATAAATAGTATAGTAAAAAAATATAAATTATTCCAAGTAGAAAACTAATCTTTTTCATATCAACCTCTAACAAAATTATATATTATCTAACAGAAAAAAGCAATTTTTTTCAAAAACCAGTTGCTATTTTTTTAACTTTATTATATAATTATATACGTCAGCGATGTCTTGGTAGCTCAGCTGGATAGAGCAATCGCCTTCTAAGCGATCGGTCTGGAGTTCGAATCTCCACCAGGACACCATTTATAAAAATAAAATCCTTATAATAAGGATTTTTTTTTATACAAAAAGTCTTACACTTAAGTAAGACTTTTTATCTAGCAACTATACTGTTATTTGAAGTCTGATAAGCGGTATTACCAGAATCAACATTCAAAGGAATATTCTTATTACTAGCAATATTATTAATAGCAGTTAATTGATTGCTTTCAATTGACGTAACTGAAGCAGGAATATTTATACTAGTTAATTCATTAAAAAAACTATAATCATAAGTGGTAAAGGCATTTAACCCAATAGTTGTAGTACCATCTTTAATATTTAATGCTCCAGTATAATGAAGCGGAACCGCTATTAATTCAGTACCATCCTCGCTATATATACATCCATTATATGATATATAATTAGGGTTATCTCTTTTAACGTCATATTCCTTTACAGAGGTATACCTATAAACGGCACCACTTAATGAATTACCACCATTTATATATCCCCTACTGCTAGCAAAAGCTGTATTATCACGCTCAATTATATATGAATTAGGGATAACCACAGTTTGAATTTGATAATTTTTAGAAAAAGCCATCTCATTTAATTCAGTAACACCTTCAGGAATATAAAACGTACTATTAGTAAATGTTTTAGCATGTGGAATTGAGATTAATCTTGTGCCATCATATGAATACAATATACCATCAACAGATTTAACACAAGTATTACCATCATCAACAATGAATGAAGTAAATGAAGAATTACCAAAATCGTAAAAAATATGTGTATTACCTACATATGTTACAGAAGCAGGTATTCTAAATGAACTAGAATTATGTGCTGCATTATGATTAAACATAAAATCATCAATTCGTGTATAATTATCTGGTAAAATAATATTTGCAGCGGCGCTAGCATATTGAAACATTACACGATCATTCCTTACACTAGACATATCCCAACTACTAAGATCAATCGATGTTAATGAACTACAATAATTAAACAAATAACTCATAGTAGTTACATTTGATGTATTAAGGCCACTTAAATCAATTGAAGTTAATTTTGAAGAATGATTAAACATACCATTCATACTATTAACATAACTTGTATTAAAATTCGTTAATGAAATATTCTCACAATTAGATAAATAAGCAAAAAGATGATTAGCATTTGGATTTGCATAGACGTAACCATGCTCATCAATACTCGCAACATAAACATCATATAGTGTAATAGGATTATTACCCGTAGTAGTTCCATTTTGAACAAGCCACATAACAACCTCTTCACTACCAGCATTTAAAGATATATCAGTAGTAACTGCACCAGCTGGCTTTTGATCCATAGTAGTAAAAGTAATACTTTTTACTTGATTAGCATTTATATTACTTCCCCAAAAAGCTCCAGTACTAGAGCTATTACTTTTTTTAGCCATCATTGCTGAAACATAACCATTCTTATAAACAGATAACGTCATATCAACATTCTTATTAATCATATCAGAACTATTTTCAACATTACTATCTATCCAAAAATAGACATAATAAACATCTTCAGTTCCATTAGGTATAATCCTATTTGAAAGAATAGTAATTTCGTCTCCAGCATTAACATTAGAAAAATTTCCACCATCTATATATGTATTTCCATTATAAATAGCCCATTTGAAAGACTCATCTCTTAATTCATCTGCTATTTCATTTACTGACAAATATAAATTGAATGTATTTCCAGAAGTATTAGACGTAACTCTAACTTCTTTCATAATCCCATCATCATAGTTTGCAACTGGTGACAATGAACCAACTATATCCGGACCAGAAGTGAAAGTTACCGTACTACCTCCAGATAAATTTACCGTAATTGCATCACTACTTGAGCTTCTCCATTTAAACCAAGAATAGGTAGCATAAGAAGAAGCTGCTATAACAATTACACCTATAAATAATATAATAAATAAATTTTTCTTTTTTTTCATCTCTTATCTACCTTTCTATTAATTAGTGAGTTACTAGAGTAACATTACTTGGAATATTTCCATTAAATTTATTATATGTGTTACTACCAGCAGGAACATCTAAAGTAAGATCATAGACCGTATTATATAATGCACCAGTTACAGAAGAAACGTTACTACTATTAACTATTATCTTCCCCTTAAGACGACTGCAGTTATAAAAAGCATAGCTTAAATCAGTTACTGATGATGGTATTACCGGAGCAGACGACAACGAAGAACAACCCGAAAATGCACCATTCATATTTGTAGCACTACTTGGAATTACCGGAGCATCAGTAAGTAAAGGACAATTATAAAATGCATGCCACATGAATTTAATTCCATCAGGAATATTTGAAATATCAGTAAGTAATGGGCAATCCTGAAATGTAGATAAAAAATTAGTAGTAGTTGAAGGTATATTTGTAACACTTATTAACGATGAACATTGATAAAAAGCAAAAAGCATTCCTCCATATCCTAAATTAGCAGACACATAATTAGTTGTTCCATATTTCACGCCATCAGCAAAATTTACATGTTTAATAGCACTGTTTCCACTAAAGGTAGAATTACCACCACTACGAGCTTGATGAGAATATAAAACAGTATCATATTCAGTACCATCAATTGTATATTTAGCAGGAACATTAACAGTTTCATCACTGCCATTATATTTAACTAAAAGCACCTCATTACTTGGTATTGTCGTTTCACCAGCTTCAGACGTATAAGAACCAGTATAATATTCAAAATCACTAATAGGAGTCTCTACAAATTGTTCTCCCCTAGCTGTAATATTGGCATTTACTACATTACCAATAACATCAGAAGACATTATTTCACTATTAATATACAAAATTACCAAATAATTATGCTTAACACCAGGAGACAAATAATCTGAATAAATATCTGTTACCCCCTCTTTATAAATTGAACCTTTTTTTGTAAATCTAAACGTTCTTCCATTTAAATTGCTCATTGTTGCTTCTCCAACCGTAGCAGGATCATATTCCACTATTAAATATTTCAAAGCTAAACCATTGTAACCATTTTTTTTAAATGATGTTTCAAGTGAAGAAACATTAATTTCAATAGTCCCAATACCATTTATTTTACTACACTTACTGTCTAGCTCAATACTAACAGATGAAAATGCCATAGAACTGTTAATAGTTACACTATCATTTGTTAAAAATGTTTTTTCATCTACCGCTGAAAGACTACCAACTATATCTTCACCCTTAGTATAATTTATATCAAAACATCCAGTATTTCCAGCCACAATTATATCATTAGTTCTAAAAGAAAGCCAAGCATAAGTAGTAGTGGCTATTAAAATAATTGCTAAAACAATTCCTGTAATGGTAATAAATAATTTTTTTCTATTTTTATTCATATCTATTCTACCCTCTACTAAAGTATAACACAAAAATCTAAAACAAGCAATAAAATAGAAAAAAATATTATTCTATTTGTGTAACTATTCAGACTTAGAATAAAATTCTATCAATAGACGTGCCAAAAAATACAGAACAATGTAATACTACCATCATAAAGAAGTA
>CAMVMQ010000025.1 GCA_947168625.1 uncultured Caryophanales bacterium | reverse complement strand
ATACATTAAGCACAATAATAATGTTTTTAATATTCCGTCAAACATCAAATAAATCGCTGTATGTATGATGACAGATATTAGTATTGCAATAATTAATTTTTTTATTTTTGGTTTTCTCTCAGTAATGATACCACCGAAAGCAATTACTGATGTCATCATTAAGATACTACTTATGAACACATTAAAAATTTTCGACATACTTTTTTAATCCTTTTCTTGCTGAAGGTGTTAAAAGGTCTGTGCTATCTCCATTTTTGAAATTAACAATACACTTTGAATATTCAATATCCCTTATATTTTCAGTATTTACTACACATGATTTATGTGTTTGGTAAAACATTGGACCCAATTCGTTTTTTAATCTGACGATTGATTTAGTTATGTATTTTTCTTCGCCACTAGCTAAATGAATTATGCATTTATTTTGCATTGGTGCTTTCTCAATATAATTTATTTCTTTAAATGATATTTTTGAAAAGACATGATTATATGAAAACGTTAATGTTCTATTACGATACATTTTTTGTAAGATAAATATGATTGTTTCTTCTAGACGCTCACGATATCGACTGAATTTTGTAATAAAGTCAACGGCATTCAATCTTGAATAGAAGATATCATTCTTACATTCAGGATGAGCAGTTACAAAGACAATTGGACTTGAATCGTCTTCTTCTCTTACTTCTGAGGCTATTTCTAGCCCACTTACAATTGGCAACTCAATGTCAAGAATATATATTTTGTTTATATTTTCTTCCGCAATAGTTTCTTTGAACTGATCATTATACTCGGTAAATCTTTCTATTTTGTATTCCATATCATAATTCATCATTACTTTAGTTATAATTAAACATAATTGTTCTAGTTCTTTAGTATTATCTTCACATACTATAAATTTTAACATACTACCTCCTAATTTAATGATTAGAGACTGGATTATTTCTTTTCCAGTTCTTTAATTAAATCATAATAAATGATATCATTTGATATGTCAATTATCTCTGCGGAGTGATTAACTCTTAAATTGATGTATTCTTCCGTTATTGGTTCATTATTTAGAGAATATATTTCACCTTTAGGAGCATAGTAATACAATTTAGAAGTAACAAATGATCCATCAGTAAAGACGACAGTATTATCCCCATTCGTGATATTCATTATGTCAGTTCCCAATTCATATTTACTATTAATACCAAGCATATTTCCAAGCGTTGGTAATACATCAATCATTCCAGTGGGAATATCAATTTTTTTCTTGTATTCTCCATTCTTTGTCCAAATAATGAATGGTACTTTACGATTTAGTTCATACTCGTATTCATTAAATTTATGATATCCGTCATCTTCTTCTGATTTGATAGTATCTGCTACTGGGTCATAGTTATATAGTAGATTAAATTCATCATAATCCAGTCTAGCGTCATGATCTCCGTAAATAACTAAAATGCTATTATCAAGAAGACCAGACTCATCTAGGTTTGATATAAGATCTCCGATAGCTTGATCAGCATAATGTACCGAGCGAAGATAATTTCCTATTTTGGTATTATTCATATATTCTCTTGTTATTGTTTCGCCATCAATTTCAACAGTGGCAGTAGTTTGAAATTCATCCATTAGTTCTAAATCACTAAATGGTGTATGATTTGATAACATAATCAATAAAGCGTAGAATGGTTCTTTATGTTCCTCTTTCTCTTTTTTCATTATTTCTACTGACTGAGAAAAAAATGATTTATCAGAAAGACCTAAGCCAATTGTTTCATCAATATTATAATATTCTTTGCTATAAAACTTATTATATCCTAGTGTTTTATGCATAGTATCCCTATTCCAGAAGTCTTTGTTATTTGCATGCATACTGTAGGTATAATAGCCTTTATTTCTTAGCAATTGTGGAATAGCAATATAATCTCGATTAAAGTAGTTTACAAAAACAGTTCCACGCGTCGATGGCATAAGTGATGTATTAAATGTGAACTCTGCATCACTGCTTGTTCCAACCCCTACTTCAGAATAGAAGTTATTAAAGAAGATTCCTTCTTCGGCTAATTTATTGAGATTAGGTGTTACATCTTTATTATTAAAAGATAAATTCATAGCAAAACTTTGTATACTTTCTGCATGAATTACTATAATATTTTTACCAGCAAAAATATTAGTATATTGGTTATCTTTTTTTGTATGGTCGTTGTTCTCATAATATTCTTTTACTTTTCTTAAGGCAGTGTCATGTCCAAAAATAGTTCCTATTCTTGGCGTTAAGCTTTGAATGGTATCATCTAATTGATAAACATATGGTCCAAAGTTTAATACGACTGACTCTCTATTCCATAGTTTGTATAATCTCGATAAAGCATTTGATGGCATTAATAAAATACTAATCCCCAAAAAAAGAAAGGCTAGTATAGATAATAATAGTGCGCTTTTTTTATTGTCTTTATTATTATCTGATTTATTTTTTAGTTTACGATAGTATAAGTATATGAATAGAGGACACCATAAATATATAAAATCAATTGGCTTTAGTACTACCTCAAATACTGCATTACTTACATCTTTAACAAAGACAGCTGTAGCAAGCAATGAAATAGATGTAAAAGAATTATAATAATGATAATACATACTATTTATAAGACAAACTAGAGTTGCTAAAATAGTCATAATAAATAGATATTTTTCCCTTCTTTTATTTTTCTTTATAAAAAGGGATAATAGTCCTACGAATAAAAGTGTACCAGCATCAACCATAATTGCAGATAATCTTAGACCACTTTTTAGCGTAATTATTCTAAGTAATAATCCATTAATGGTATTGCTGATAACGAAAGCAATAATCATAAGATTATTTTTATTTATTGGCAATTTTATTTTTTTCATTATTTCTTTTTTCTCCATAATATCACTCAAATGAATTATATCACAAAACAAAAAAAATGTGAATAATCACATTATTTTTCATCTGTAAAACCAAATTTTTTATTGAATTTTTCAACTTGTCCTTTTTTAGTTCCTTGATTTTGCTTTCCAGTATAAAAAGGATGACATTTTGAACATACTTCAACTTGGATGTTTTCTTTTGTTGACATTGTTTTAAATGTATTACCACAAGCACATGTAACAGTAGCCTCAACGTAATTTGGGTGAATATTCTTCTTCATTTTTTTCTCTCCTTCCGCCATGACAATTAAGTCATAGTAATAAAATTACGAAGTATATTATATCAGTTATTTTCTATTTTTTCAACAATTATTTGGGAAATTTTTTGATAACCTTGCAAATTTGGTAAATATTGTTCTTTTTGTGTAAAATAATTAGGATTATTTTCTAATATTTCTTGAAGATCTACATATGTATTACCATATTTGCTACACATTTTTTCTAATTTGTAATTTGCATAGTTTATAATATCCTGCTTTTTTTTATCCTTAGTGTAATACCCTAGTATAAATATTTCTTTATGATGAAAATTATTTATATATGATAATATTTTACTGTAACTAGAAGTCATTTCGTCAATATATGTATATATATTATTTGTATTTTGCGATAGTTTATAATTTAATTCATTCATACCAATAGATATGGTAATTATGTCTGCTTTTTTTACTAAGTAATTTAATGATAATTCATCTTTCTTTTCATTATACTCTAGTATATTTATAATATCTATTATCCGATAGTCAGTGCTTGTGAATGTTTTATTATAATCTTTTAGTTGCTTATTTTTTCTGAGATAGTCAATAGTAAATTCATTATAACCATATGTTTTACCTTCATACTCACTTACACCTTTTGAAAGATAATCTCCTATTGTTAAATAATATAGTTTATTGTCATTTGTTTTTTGATAAATGAAATAGCAAGAAAGAAAAAGAATTAATATAAATAATACTTTTTTCATGGTCACCTACTTATTAAAGTATATTTATATTAATTCTATTTTAGCACCTATTTGGGACAATTTACCACAGATATTGTCATATCCCCTTAGAATGTATTTTACATTATCAATAGTAGTTATACCTTCCGCTATTAAACCACATATTAGCATAGACGCTCCTCCTCTTAAATCAGTTGCGGTTACGTTCTTTCCCTGAAGAGGTGTTGCTCCTTTTATTTTGGCAATACGATTAGTCTTTATAATAATATTTGCTCCCATACGGTTTGTATCGTAAATATTTTGAAATCTATTTTCATATATAGTTTCTTCAACTGTACTTATTCCATGGCATTGTGTTAAGAAAGGAATAATTGGCTGCTGAAGGTCGGTTGCAAAGCCAGGATATGGCTGAGTCTTAATATTGACAGCCTTATATTTTTCACCAGAAGAAATAGTTATATAATCATCCCCAATATTCATTTTAACTCCAGCTTCAATTAATTTTGATGTTAATGCTTCAATGTGTGATGGTATTAAATTCTTTATTGTTAAGTTATCTCCTAGTAAAGAAGCAATAATTACATATGTTCCAGCTTCAATCCTGTCTGGTATAACTTCATGAAATGATTTATGTAAATAGTCGACACCAGTAATAGTAATAACGTTTGTCCCTGCTCCTTTTATTTTTGCTCCCATGGTGTTAAGAAAGGTAGCAACATTAACTATTTCTGGCTCTTTAGCAGCATTTTCAATGATTGTTTTGCCTTTAGCTTTTACTGAAGCTAAAATTGTATTAATAGTAGCCCCGACGCTTGGCATATCAAGATATATTTTGGCTCCATTTAATTCCTTTGCATCAACAATATATCGATTATCTTCAATAGTTACCGTGGCACCTAAAGCACGATATGCTTTTAATGTTTGGTCGATTGGTCTTTCACCTATTGTACATCCTCCTGGAAAATACATTTCAACATGCTTATATTTTCCTAATAATGAGGCCATAAAATAATATGAAGCTCTTAGTTTTTGAGACATTTTTTCAGGTATTTCTTTATTTTTAATCGATGAGGAATTAATAGTAACAATATCTTTTTCACGAATTACACTGGCATTTAAATATTTTAATATCTCTTCCAATGAATCAATATCAGAAATATTGGGAACATTACTTATTTTTACTTCTTCATCACATAAAATAGCTGCTGGTATTAAAGCAACAGCACTATTTTTGGCACCACTTACAGTGATTTCTCCAGTTAAGCGTCTATTTCCTTCAATTCTTATTTTAGCCATAAGATACTCCTTCCTTGTTTATATTTAATTTAATTTTAAATCTTATGTACTGTTTAGTCAATGTATATTTGTTATTTTGACAATTTGCTTTACATGGTTTATTATATTCAAAATATATAGAATAGTCCAACTAAAATAAGAATTATTCCACCAATTATTGTTGCAATGTTACCATATTTAATACTTATGAAGTTTCCAATATTTAGGCCAAGGTAAGTAAAAGAAAAACTTGTCAATGCAAAAATAATGCTAGCAACTAATGGAAGACTAGTGATACCCATGAGACCAATACCAGTGGTTAAACTATCTATGCTCACAGATAATCCAAAGATAAGAAATCCATATGTTGAATATAAAAATGTTTCTTTTTTTCCTTTAAAACTTGATATAATCATTTCTAAGCCAATTAGGGATAAAATTATACCAACTACTATGTTAGGGTTAAAATTTATTTTTTTTATAATAATATTGCCAATTAAAAGTCCAATTAGTGGCATGATGAAATGATATGTTCCAACAATAATAGAAAGCAATAGTTTATCTTTATTATTGATTTTTCCAGTACCATATATTAAAGACAAAGAAAAAGCATCCATCGATAGGCTTATAGCTATAATAAAGAGAGCTATTATTTCCAAAATTATCACCTATGTAAGTATATGCTTTATTTAATTAAATATTTTATCTATGCTTTCTGCAATCCATAATTTATATTGAGTACTATCTTTTTTTTCTATATCTGCAAGGCAAAGGTTAGGAAACAATACGCACCACCAGTTGTCTCCCTCTGCATCGCCAATACTTATAACTAGTGATTCATAATATCCTTCACGGTATTCAATTCCACGGTATTTTTTAGTTGGAAAATAATTGTTCCCATATTTTACTGTATATGAAAGTGGATAGTTATTCTCTTTAAAAATCATATCTATATTATCTTCTATTACTGGAATATTAGCTTTTACTATTTCTCTTGCCCTATTTATGTCAGTCTCATTTCTTAAAAGATTATAGGTGTTCTCTTCTAAATAGTTCTTTACTTCAGACTTTATTTTTTGATCAAGTGAGGAATTGCTATTTGGAATTACTCTAAGTCTTATTGCAGTATCTGGAATAACAATAGTATCCTCTTTTATTTCTCTGTATATTAACATAGATATGGTAATTGCTAGTACAATAATTATTATTTTTTTCATAAAAAATATCACTCCTTCTATTTCATATTGAGTGATAATTTCTATTTTTATTCTTATTTTTGAATATTTATTATTATTTGATAACTTGAATCATTATCTATTTCTTCTAGTGTAGCATTATATCCGGCAGTCTTCATATCATCTAAGGTGTCTTTGGCAAGTCTAATTGCAGTAGCCATCTTCATTCTAGAAAAATTGTCTATTTCTTTGTTATTTGGAACATTATTAATCATATTATTCTCATTCATTGCTTCCACCTTATTATCTTTTCTTTCTTCTACATTATCTATTTCTGGTATTTTTGGAATTTCTAATTCTTCATTTTTAGGCTTTTCTTTTGGTATGTCATATACCTCTTCCTTTGATGAATCAGAAGTTAAATTATTTATATCTACAAAATCTGTATTATTAGTTTGTGTATAAACGTTAGGACTTTCTTTTATATTAGTAGTAGAATTTAGAATACTTGTTTCTTCTTTGTGTGATTTTTCTTGATTTTCTGGAATAGATGATGTGATTTCTTTATTTTCAGCATTGCTCTCCAAAACTTTTGGTGCAGAATCGCCTGATGATTCATTAGAATTTATTCCTAGCATATTTTTAATATAATTATCTGTATCTCTTACATTCATACGATTAGTAATAATTATATTTAGTACTTCTTTCTGCTTGCTTTCGTCCTTTACTTGCAACAAACATCTTGCGTGTCTTTCAGAAATTAAATTGTTCATTAAAGCTGCCTGTACTTCATTTGTTAGGGTTAGGAGGCGCATTTTATTAGCAATAGTTGATTGTCCTTTTCCCATTCTTTTAGCAAGTTCTTCTTGCGTAAACCCACCCATATCAAGTATTTTCTTATATGACTTTGCTTCTTCAATAGCAGATAAATCTTTTCTTTGTATATTTTCTATAAGGGCTAGTTCGGCACTTGTCTGATCATCCATTTCGCCAATAATAGCTGGTACTTCATATACTCCTGCTAGTTGAGAAGCTTTATATCTACGTTCTCCAGCAATTATTTCGTATTTGTTTCCTAAATCTCTTAAGATAAGGGGCTGAATTATTCCATGTTCTTTAATAGAAGCTGCTAAATCATTTAATGCTTCTTCATCAAAAGTTAATCTTGGCTGAAATCTATTTGGAATGATATCAGATAAACGCACCATTACTATTTCTTTATTCATTCTCATAATTAATCCCTCTTTTCATCTTTTTTACTATTTCTTAATATTCTCTAATATAATGATACTATAATTTTTATTATTTGACAAGAATTTTATAACATAAAAAATAATAAATACTTTGTACTTATTATTTTTAGATATCCTTTTTTATCATTTCAGAATATTTTCTTGGATATATTAAATTTGTCTTTGATATTTTTTTGTATTTGATTAAAGTACGCAAACTATTTTCAAAAGGCAAATTAAACACTACACGATTTTCTTCCTTTATTGACAATTTAGTTAAATATTCCGAAATATTTTCTTCTTCTTTCTCGGTATTTGCTTTCATAGCTATAAAAACGCCATTTACTTTAACAAGAGGAATTCCATACTCTAGTAGGTGTTTTAATGGAGCCACTGCTCTAGCTGTTACAATATCAAATATTTCCCTATTTT
Source organism: uncultured Caryophanales bacterium (assembly GCA_947168625.1). Lineage (GTDB taxonomy): Bacteria > Bacillota_I > Bacilli_A > RF39 > UBA660 > CAG-302. The sequence continues at coordinate 3,658 of CAMVMQ010000025.1, read as the reverse complement.
CCTTAGCGTATTCTTCTATTCTAGTATTAATTATTTGAACATTATTTAGTTCCAATTTTTCTTTAACTAGATTTAAAAAATGACATTTTTTAGTATTTGATTCAATTAAGGTAACGTTAGAGTCAGGAAAGCATATTGCTAAAACCAAACCTGGAAGGCCCGCTCCTGAACCTAAATCACAAATACTCTTTTCTTTTATATTTTCTATTTTAGTAATTGTTAAACTATCATAAAAGTGTTTTAAATAGACATCCTTTTCTTCTACAATTCTTGTTAAATTGTATTTTTTATTTTCTTCAGTAAGAATATGATAGTATTCATCTAGGTTGTTTATTGTATTTTTTTTAATATCTATTCCTAATTTTTTCACTTCATTAATAAATTCTTCTTTATTCATTATATTTCCTCTTTAAATATACTAAAAGTATCGATATATCAGAAGGATTAACTCCACTGATGCGGAGTGCTTGACCGATATTTAGAGGTCTTACTTCTTTTAATTTTTGTCTTGCTTCACTAGCTAAATTTGGCACCTTATCGTAATCCAGATCTATTGGTATTTGTTTTTCTTCATTCTTTAACATCTTTTCTGCTTCTCTTTCAATTTTTTTAATATATCCGTCATATTTAATTTGTACCTCAACCTCTTCAATTACTTCATCAGAATAATTTATATTAAGATGATAAATATTTAATATTTCTTTTAAATTTGCAGTTGGATTTTTAAGATAATCATATACTGAAATCGTTCTTCTTGTTTTTTCTGTATCTACTGTTATTTTAATATTTTTTAATTCTTCAGTTAGTTCTAAGATATCCTTCTTTTTCTGAATAAATTTTTCATATTTTTCTCCAGTAATTAACCCAATATCGTGACCATAATCTGTTAATCTTAAATCACTATTATCATGTCTTAAAAGTAATCTATATTCCGCACGAGATGTCAACATTCGATAAGGTTCTTTTGTTCCTTTAGTCACTAGGTCATCAATTAGTACTCCAATATAGGCTTCATTTCTTTTTAGGATTAATGGTTTTTTTCCTTCCAATTTAAGTGAAGCATTAATACCCGCTATTAAACCTTGACAAGCCGCTTCTTCATAACCGCTTGTTCCATTTATTTGACCTGCGGTAAATAAATTTTCGATTATTTTTGTTTCTAAACTTGGTTTGAGTTGTGTTGGATAAATCGCATCATATTCAATGGCATAAGCATATTTTAATATTTTTGCATGTTCTAGTCCAGGAAGAGAGTGAACCATTTGTTCCTGAATATTTCTTGGCATACTTGTCGAAAAACCTTGTAGATAAATATCATCATAATATTTACTTTCTGGTTCTAAAAATAATTGATGTTTTTCTTTATCGTTAAAGCGTACTACTTTATCTTCAATAGAAGGGCAATATCTTGGCCCTACCCCTGTTATATCGTCTAGTGCTCCATACATACTTGATTTATTTAAATTATCCATAATTATTTTTTTTGTTTCATCAGTAGTATAAATTAGGTAGCATGGCTCTTGAGCGTTAATATCGTAACTTGGATTGTTTGTGTGAGAAAAAGTATAATATTTTCTATCTCCTTCTTCCTTCTTCGTCTTTGTAAAATCAATGCTATTTCTCTCAATTCGAGGTGGAGTACCTGTCTTTAACCTAAGAATATTAAAGCCGTATTTTTTTAAATTGTCAGATAAATGAAGGGAAGTTCTTTCATCATGGGGACCACTTCTTGTTCTTGTGTCTCCGATTAATATGTCTGATTTTAAATATGTACCAGTTGTTAAAATAACGATATTGCTTGTTATATTTTCGCCATTTTCTAGTATTATTCCTTTAACACTACTATCATTTACTATAAGATTTTCAACCATTCCCTCTTTTATGCTTAAATTTTTTTCATTTCTTAAGACTTCTAACATTTTTTTAGGGTAAGTTATTTTATCTGACTGTGCACGAAGTGATTTGACTGCAGGACCTTTTGCATAATTTAGCATCTTCATTTGAAGGAGAGTTGAATCTGCTACTTCACCCATTACTCCACCTAGGGCATCTATTTCTCTTACAATTATTCCTTTAGCAGATCCTCCTATTGATGGATTACATGGCATAGTAGCAATATTATTAATATTTCCTGTTATTAAAAGAGTCTTATGTCCCTTGCGAGAAGAGGCTACTGCTGCTTCGCAACCGGCATGTCCTCCACCAACAACAATTATTTCATAATCCATATATTCACCTACTTTCCTAGACAAAAACGACTAAATAATTCATCTAATAATTCATCAGTATATGTCTCTCCTATTACCTCTCCTAGGGAATTCCAAGCATCTTTTAAATATATTTCAACAATATCAATTGGACTTTCTAAGCTTATTGCTTTTACTGCTTCATCGATATAGTTTAAGGCTTTTTCTAATAGTGTGATGCTTCTAGCATTAGATAAATATGTCATATCACTAGTTTCTATTTCGTTATTTATAAATAATCTTTTTATTTCTTCTTTTATTTTATATATTCCTTTTCCTTCTTTTACTGAAATTTCAATATAATTGTCAAGGATAGACTTATCTAAAACATCTTCTAAGTCTATTTTGTTTACAATTATTATTTTATTCTTATCTTTTATTTTATCTAAAATAGTCTTCTCATCATCTGATAATTTCTCATTATTGTTTAGCATAAAGATAACTAAATCTGAAGAATCAATCATCTTTATACTTTTTTCTACTCCTATTTGTTCTACTATATCATTTGACTTTCTAATGCCGGCTGTGTCGATAAGATTTAAAATGATACCATCTATAATTATTTTTCCTTCAACAGTGTCTCTTGTTGTTCCTGGGATATCTGTAACTATTGCTTTTTCTTCTTCAAGCAAAGCATTTAGGAGACTACTTTTTCCAACATTTGGTCTACCAATTATAGCTACATTTATTCCTTCTTTAATGACTTTACTATCTTTCGATTTTTTTATTATTTCTTCTAACTTATTACGAAAAGAACTAATACTAGGTAGTATTTTATCATTAGTAAGTTCTTCAATATCTTCATATTCTGGATAGTCTATATTTACTTCAATATTACTTATTATTTTAATTAGTTCTTCGCGAAGATTTTTTATTAAAGAAGAGGTTTCTCCAGTTAGAGCATTTATTGATATTTTTCTAGCTTTATCAGACTCGGAGGAAATTAAATCCATAGTAGCTTCAGCTTCAAGAAGGTCAATTCTTCCGTTTAGAAAGGCTCTTTTCGTAAATTCTCCTGGTTCTGCTAATCTAGCTCCATTTTTTAGTAGTACTTCTAATACTTTGTTCGTAACTGCGATGCCGCCATGACAGTTTATCTCTACAATATCTTCCCTAGTAAATGTTTTAGGTGCTTTCATTATACTTACCAACACTTCATCAATTTTTTCATTTTTATCTTTTATAAATCCATAATGTATGGTGTGTGATAAAGCTTTGGTTAAGTCTTTGGAAAAAACTTTGTCCACTAAGCTTATAGAATCTTTTCCACTTACTCTAATAATAGAAATTGCTCCTAATCCTAATGTAGTTGATATAGCTACAATTGTATCCTCCATAAACACTCCTTCTTTCTTCGATGATATTTTATCACAATAGTAAAAAAAAAGAAACTATTAGTTTCTAATTTATTT
>CAMVMQ010000024.1 GCA_947168625.1 uncultured Caryophanales bacterium | reverse complement strand
ATTTAAGTCTATCATAATAATTATATTTTTACAATATGCATTATGACCAAAAAAAAGAATACATATAGCATTCTTTTTTTAGTTATCGAATAATTGTCTTTCTTAACTTTAATACTTTATTTGAAACTTCATCATATAGTTCACTATTATTTTTATAGAAATGTTCAAATATATCAGTATTATTTTCACATATATTCTTTGTTTCTTCAACTAATTGTTGTTCTTCTTCTAGTGGTATACTTGGTTTTGATAAATTCTCTTTAAGCATTTTATAATTTTTTAGGCTATCATTTATAATTGAAGTTTTTAATTTAATTGGAACATCACCATAGACATCGCATAATGTATTTCTATTAGTGTCACTCATTCGATATATTCTCGATTGTGTGGGGTCTAAGAAATATGCTTTATCATCATATACAGCAAATGTTATTGCATGATTTCCAAATGTTCTAGTTAAAATATTTTTATCTTTTTTTGATTTAAATGATATTTCAATATTTTGATGCATTTCATCAACTAATTTTTCTATTAAAAGCATTCCCATTTTATATGTATCTTCATCCATTGAATGTTTTTTTAAATAGTGAGTAAGTTCTTCCCTTGTATACTTGTTTTCTTTTAAGATATCAACATTTATTATATAATCGCCACTGTGAACTGTTAATTGTTTTGAATTAATTCCTTCACTATTTAAGATATCATCAAGCATTTCTGAAATATGTCTACATACTCCAGTTCCATTTAAAATATTTATTCCAGATAATCCATATACTTCCCTTACACCTTTTTTAGAAAAGTTAAATTCTTTATTTTTTGATAAATAACCTTTATATAGAAGATAATTAAACATAGTATATATTTCAATAGGATTATTTAAATCAAAGTTTCTATTTAGTTTCTTATAATTATTGATAAATTCATTATATAATGATCTTATTTCTGATATATCTTTGGTATAACTCTTACCATGTGAATATATTGAAAGAAAGAATGCAAAACCAAGCGCAGCAGAAGCAATAGCCATTCCGGAACTAATATTAATATCCATTGGTATTATTCTCCTTGACAAGCTTAATCCTAGTTCAGTACCTATTATTAAGTGTTGAATATCAGTATATGTATTATAATTTATTTTTTCACATAATTCTTTAAATATATTATTTTCCATAAATCCCCCTTAAAGACGATTATTATAGTAACATATGTTTGCTTTTTTTTCAAGTATATATTAAATGAATACTTATAAAGGAATATTCTTATAATAGAGTATCCGCAAATTAATGATAATTAATTTGTTAGCGAAGCGGTTAAAAAAAATAGAAAGTAATTATACTCTCTATTAATAAGAATCAACATTTATCTTTACTAATTTATTATCTTCCTCAAATGATGCTGCCTGTACAATAGTTCTAATAGCATTAATAGTCTTACCACCATGTCCTATTACTTTTGCAACATCACCTTCTGATACCATAACTTCAATTAGTAATGTTTTTTCCTCATCTGATTCAAATTCTTTTACTGATACACTATCTTTATCATTAACAAGATTTTTAATGATTAATTCAGTTAAACTAATTAAATTATCCATTATTTACCTTGCTTACTATTATGGAATTTTTCCATAATTCCTGCTTTACTTAAAATATTTTTTACTGTATCAGTAGGAATAGCTCCATTATTAAGCCATTTCATAGTCTTTTCCTCATCTATTTTTATTTCAGTAGGATTAACTAATGGATTATATGTACCAATTGTTTCAATAAATCTTCCATCTCTAGGACTACGTGAATCTGCTACTACTAAACGATAAAAAGGTGCCTTCTTTGCTCCCATTCTTTTAAGTCTAATTTTTACTGCCATAATATATTACCTCTCTTTCTGTTAGTATTTTAGCATAAAAAAAATATACTGTCAACCTTTTTTTGTTACAGTATATTTTATTTGTTATTTTCATATTTATGTCGAAAAATCAATATTTGCACTTTCCCCATTTTCGCCTTCAAAAGTAATAGTACCACTAAATGATTTTCCTTGATCATTAACTTGTGAACTTGAAGTTTCCATAATCCAAACTACCAAGTAATAACTTTTATTAGAAGAGCCTAAATTAATGGCTAAATTTCCCTCACTTGCAGTAAAGTATACTTTACCATTACTATCATTAGAAACTGTCATAACATCGCTAACTGGATGAAAACTATCATCATATAACTGTGCTTTTAGATTAGTTGTAGTATATGTCGTAGATGTTGTTGTTATATATGGGTGCAAGGTAATAGAATCACCGGTATTGGAAAGAGTTATTCGATATAAAGAACAAACATCTCGATTATTTTTATCAATACATTTATTATTTGCTTTACTAATTGCAGTTTGTACTAGGTTATTGCTCAAAGGGAATAACTTAGTAGCTTGATAAATTGTATTAGTATCTAAAGTTGCTTTAAAATTAAAAGTATCTCCAGTTATATTATCGCCGTTTCCATTTGCTATGGCATAAAAATAAGCAAAAGTTGTACCCAAAATAGTAACAACTATAATTGCAATAACACTAATAATGGACATTTTAAGAGTTTTATTCATAATTAACTATTCCCCCTTTTCAGTTCCAGAAACATTAGATGTTAATTTTTGACCATAAATAGAATTATAAGTAACTGATGCTGTAAAGCTACCATTTTTGTCTTCATCTTGATCATAATCATAATTACTAAGCCAGATAATTAAAGTAAACTTTTTCTTCGTAGGAATTCCTGTTTCTAGAGCATTTTCTAAAATAAAGCGCTCTCCTAATGGTAAATTATTTATCTTATCATTTATCTTTACAGTATCTTGATAAATATTTTCCCCTTCATCTAAAACAATATAGCTTAAATTCTCAATATGATTAATATTAAAATCTATAGTACCAACAACATCTTGTCTTGCTGTATCATTAGATACGATTATATCATAGGCAACACAAGCACCATTTCCATTATCATCCAAACATTTCTGATGATATGCTTTCATAATATCTTCATCGGCAGTTGGTATTAATTTAAAGCCACTATATTTAGAAGCAACTTCAAGTGATAAATTTAGTTTGCCTGATTTAGTATTTAAAGCTTGATTTTCTGACTTTGCACGTGCAGAAAAATAAGAAAATGATATGCCAAAAAACATGAAAATTATAGCAAAAACATATATCATTATTATAATACCTTTTTTATAAGAAATATTGCCTTCCATTTACGCACATCCTTCTACTATTAAATGATACCAAACTTTTTATTTTTTTTCAATACTTTAAAATAAAAAAAAGATATTTCTATCTTTTTCTCTCTTAAACAATATTTTTAAAATCAATTTCTTTTAGTTCTAGTAAATCGCTTATTGTAATATACTTGCAGGGTTTTCCTGTATCAGAAAATTTAATACTGATACCACCTTTTTCTTCCCATTTTTCTAAATTAGGAACAAAATCATCTACTAGAATCGAACTATAAGGATTAATTAAATCAGCCTTTTCAATTCTCTTAGGGACGATAATTACTTCTATATTAGGAAGTACTTTTTTAAAATACTTAATTTTTGCAGATGCTTCTTTACCAGAAATAACGTGGGTAAGTATGCTTATATCAAAATATGACTCCAACTTTTTAATTTTGGCAATAGAATTATCTATTTCGCCTGAGTCTCTTATTAAATCATTCCAATTAAGATTCTGATAGAACTCATTTATCTCATCACTTGTGGTAATACCTTTTTCTTTTATCATTCGATAAGAATTATTGATGGTGTCAAGAATTACCCCATCACAATCTAAATATAGTTTTTGCACAATAACACTTTCCCTACTTATATTAATCTTCTAATGATTTTATTTCTTCTTTATTACCATAAAACTCAGTGATTATTCCATCATCAACTTTAATAACGGCTTCATTTTCTACTTTTAAATCGTTAATATCACTAACAATTCCCGATGGAGTACCAATAAAATTAGCATTGAAGGCATCGGATAAATCAACACGGTAGATAGTGGCTGCTAGTGTATTAACAATACTTGTTACTGATTCATCCTCTTTATCTGGATTATAAAAATAGACATAATACTCACGGTCTTTTTGCTTTAAGGAATCAATACCTAGAATTCTATTTTGAATACTTATTTCCTCTTCATCACTATTTTTATCTTTTTTGCTAAACCATTTGATATCTTTAGTAGCAAAAACACCTGTTAATAAATATGTTAAAACAAAAAGGACAATAAGTGCAATAATAATCCTAATTAAGTTTTTTGAAGTAATACTATTATTCTTATTTGCTTTTTGAACTTCTTTGACATTTCTACCATCTCTTTTAGCTTCTTTTCTTCTTAGTTCTCTTCCCATTTATAACACTTCCTTCTTTCTCATTATATTATATAAAATTAATATTGTAAATTAGTAAAAAACATTTTTTAAATATAATCCTTCTGGATTAGCGGTTTTACCAGCTGCTGTACGGTCTTCTTTTTTTAAAATATTAATTATCTCTTCACTTCTTATTTTTCCCTCACCAACCATGATTAAAGTTCCCATTATGTTACGAACCATATATCTTAGAAATCCAGTGCCAACGAAGATAAAGGTAAGTTTATTTAGATTTTTCGGATCTCTTACTAGATTAGTCTGGGATATTGTTCTAACATAATCATCTTTTTCTTCGTCTGCTTTAGTAAATGACTTAAAATTGTGCTCTCCCTCTAAATATTTCATAGCTCGTTCCATTTCGACAACATCTAATTTATCATTATACTGGTAAACATAATTTCTTTCTAAAGGATTATACTCTCCCATATTAAGCTTATAAATATATTCCTTACCAATAGCGGAAAATCTTGCATGAAAATCATCGGGTACTTCAGCACAGTTTCGAACAAATATATCATCAGGAAGAAGAGAATTTAATCCCTTGCAAAGTTTATCTAAAGGTAATTTTTTTTCTAAATCAAAATGAATTTTTTGAGCCATAGCGTGAACACCTGCATCAGTTCGACCTGAGGCATGTATATCAACTTTATTTCCACCGTTTATTTCTTTCAATGCTTTTTCAATTTCTCCTTGAACAGTTCTTTGTTTTGGTTGCTTTTGATATCCTTTAAAATAAGTTCCATCATAGGAAACAGTTATTAAATATCGCATTTATAATACCTCCATTAATAAAATATAATAATTAAAAATATGATTATATTCAGTACTAAAAAAAGACCTTCTTTTATACTGAATTTATTTAAATAATAATTAGTTCTAGACTTACCATAACCATATAATTTAATATTAAAATATTCGCTAATATCTTCAAGAATATTTAATGAATTATGAAAAGCCTGTATATATATATTTTTTATTAAATCTATTTTTTCTTTTATTGTTAGTTCTTTTTTCATTCGTCCTTTATAGATATATCTAATTCTATTCAATTCTTTTTTTAATACACTAGGAAACTTAAAAGCTAGACTTATATATAAAGAGATAGCATTCTTTTTATCATAACTATGTACCGAAAATAATATTTTAGATATACCATAAATAATCTCACTTATTCTAGTTGTATGAACAAATAGCAAGATATACCAAGTAATAAAGATAAGTCGGCATATATCACTTAAAAATGAGACAAAGGTGCTTTGCGTAAGAATATTTATAAATGTAACAAAAATAATAAAGGGATATATTATTCTTATTTCTTTTAGATATATTTTGAAAGAAATATCACTACTGATTAGAGACAAGACTAGATAACTTGTAATCATCAAACAGTCAATATAACTACTTATAAAGATAGAAGTTATTAGCATTATTATTAGTGATAATACTTTGAATAAGGGATTTAACCTATGTACATCTGAATTTGCTGGAATATAACTAGCAAAGTAATTACTTAACATTTCTATAAATATCCTTCATAAGTTCTTTAATATCATAAGTTTTATCCAAAGTAATATTTTTATTCTTTTCAATGTAGTTTATAAACTCCATTATTTTTGCCTCTCTAATACCATTTTTTCTAAATACTTGATAATTAGTTATTAGATCTTTTTTTTCACCACCACTAACAATTTTTCCATCTTTTAAAAGAAGATAATTATCCCCTAGTAAATAAGCAAATTCTATATCATCAGTTGAAACAATTACTATTTTATTATATTTTTTGGTAATCTTTCTTAGTAATTTTATTACACTATTAATATTTTTTCTATCTAGGTATATTGATGGGTCATCTAGTATAATTACTTTCGGATTAGTAATTAGGGATATGGCCAGTGATAGAAGAACTTTCTCCCCGCTTGATAAGGAATTTGAATTCCTATTTAGAAAACTATTATCTAAGTGAACTATCTTAAGGGCATCTTCTACTCTTTTAAGTATCGTTTCATCTTTATAATTATATTTTCCAAGAGATAGAGATAATTCTTCAAAAACACTCTTACCCAATAAATTATTATATAGGGAGCAGTAGCTGATATTAGTACCATGATAATCGCTTATTATCTTACCAGTGTAATCATTTATTTCTCCCTTAATTATTTTTAGTAATATTTCTTTGTTATTAGGAGAAGAAAAAATAGTCGTTACTTTTCCATCAATAAATGAATATGTTATATCATGAAGATAATCTTTGTAAGAGATATTTTCAAGTTTTATGGCCATAGTTTATCTCCTACCTCTCCAAACTTTAAATACACTTTATCGAGTAAATCATACAGCATCAGGTTTTGTGATAAACTTACAATAAACGGAAGCTTAAGTCCTATCTTTTCAAGATAATCATCATTATATATTTCTCTAGGAGTACCTTCTTTTAATACTTTGCCTTCTTTTAAGACGATAATGTTAGTAGCTTCTAATGTATCTTCTAAATCATTTGTTATTAAAATCACTGTTAAATTATGTTCTTTTTGGTATTCTTTTAAAATTTTAAAGATAAGTTTTTTATCAATTGGTGATTTAGTAAGAAGAAGTATCTTCGGATTATAAATCAATGCTGAAGCAACACTTACTTTGTTCTTTTCAAGTGGGCTAATTTCATTAAAGTCTTTGTCTAGAATATTCTCAATCTTAAATTTTTTAGCAATATTCTGAATCTGATTAGTTATTTCTTTCTTAGAATACTGAAGATTTTCTAGAGGAAATGCTAAGATTTCTCTTACAGAGCCAAAATATTCTTCTTTTTCTTCAAATGAACAAGAAAAAATTCTTCTTATTTTATTGATAAATGCGTGATTTAAGAGATATCCATCAATATTTATATATCCAGAAAAATCATATAAACCTGCAAGTAATTTAGCTAAAGTTTTTTTACCAGAACCATTTGGTCCTATAATAGCGGTAAAACTATTTTCATAAATATCTAGATTGACATCATTAAATATTTCTTTTTGATTATATTCAAATGACATATCTCTTATTTTAATAATGCTTCTTGACATACCATACACCCTCTTTAATAATTATATATTAATTATGATTAAAATACAAGAAAATGAGTGTAAAATATGTGACAATCAGAAGTATTATTCCTTGCTAAAAGAAAATATTATGCTAAAATTAAATTAGAGGTGGTAAGAAGATGAAAAAAAATGTTACCAAGGTTATAAAAGTTGACAATGAAACAAAGAAACTCATGAATGAATATTATGAGGGAATGAAAAGAGAGAAAACTCCCCCATATGCTATTTTTCAGGCTGATACTGGTGATACAATCGTTACTTTGTATACATCAGGAAAAGCAATGTTTCAGGGAATATCTGCTGATATTGAGTCCAGTATGTGGGAAAGTATCGAAAAGAATAAAGAGGATATAGATTACTTTATTGATACAGATAAAAAGAGCAAAAAGAAAGATAAAGAAATTGCAATACCATTTGAAATATCTTCAATCGGCTCAGATGAAGTCGGAACTGGAGACTATTACGGTCCTATTGTTGTAACAGCTTCTTTCGTAAAAAAAGAAAATATACCTTTCTTAACGGAACTTGGTGTAAGAGATTCAAAAAAAATTAGTGATGAACAGATACTAAAAATAGTCCCTAAAATAATAAAAAGAATTCCATATAAAACAATTATGCTTTCTAATAAGGAATATAATGAAAACTATGGCAGTAATATGAACATGAATAAAATTAAGGCCGTTCTTCATAATAAAGTGCTATCAGAAATGGCTAAAGGAAATGATTATGACTATGACTATGTTGTTATTGATCAATTTGAATCAGAGAAAAGTTATTACAATCATCTAGAAGAATGTCCTAATCCTTTAAAGGGAATTACCTTTATTACAAAAGCGGAAGACAAGTGTATGTCTGTTGCAGTTTCTTCTTTAATAAGCAGATATATTTTTATTAAAGAGATAGATAAATTAGGAGAAAAGTATGGAATTTTTCTTCCTAAAGGAGCTAACTATTATGTTGAAGATATTGGGATTAAATTAGTTCAAAAATATGGAACAAAGGTATTAAAAAATGTGGCTAAATTAAACTTTAGTAATACTGAAAGAATACTTAAAGAAATAAAAAAATAAATAAAAATACTAAAACAGTGATATAATAATGAACGAGGGAAGTATTTATGGAAAAATTAAAGAAAAAAGATATTGTAAAAGTTACTGTTACTGGTGTTCAAAAGTATGGCGCTTTTGTTAGTACTAAAGATGAATGCTATGAAGGTTTAATTCATATTTCTGAAATATCGTATGGTTTTGTTAAAAATGTTAATGACTATTTGAAAGTCGGAGATAATATTTATGCTGAAGTTGTTGACATAAGTGATAAAGATAATCATTTAAAGCTTAGTATTAAAGATATTGACTATAAAAAGGATGGCGCTAGATTAAAAAGAATGGCTGAAACAAAAAGTGGTTTTAAGCCATTAAAAGATAATCTTGATATATGGATTAATCAGAAAATAAAAGAAATTACTGATAAAATGTAAAAAAAGTTTATAAATCTCTTGACAAACCCCAATGATAAATGATATATTATTGTTTGTCAACGAGGTTGTTAATGGGCGATTAGCTCAGTTGGTTAGAGCACCTGCCTTACAAGCAGGGGGTCATAGGTTCGAGTCCTATATCGCCCACCATTATTTATTTTGCCGAAATAGCTCAATTGGTAGAGCAACTGACTTGTAATCAGTAGGTTACGGGTTCAATTCCTGTTTTCGGCACCATTTTTTTTGGAGGGATAGCGAAGTGGTCAAACGCGGCAGACTGTAAATCTGTTCCTTCGGGTTCCATGGTTCAAATCCATGTCCCTCCACCACTTTTAATTATTGCCTCGTAGCCAAGCGGTAAGGCACCACACTTTGACTGTGGCATTCGTAAGTTCGAATCTTGCCGAGGCAACCATTTTTATTAATGCTTCGTTAGCTCAGTCGGTAGAGCATTTGACTTTTAATCAAAGGGTCTGGAGTTCGAATCTCCAACGAGGCACCATTTAGAAGTTAAGCAAAGTCTTATAAAATAAGGCTTTGCTTTTATTATATCTTTTATTTGCCGCTTGGCGATTTTACTACCAAAACAGTCTAAAACAACTGTGGTAGCATACAGGTAGCATACAGGTAGCATACAAATTTTTTCTGAGGCAGTCGGTACAATAATTAAAAAAATGTATCAAAAAAAGTAGTCTTATAAACTACTCTTTTATTACAATTTTTAATTAGAAACGATTAGGTATTTTAGAATTAAAGAATTCTTCCAAAGTACCAGTTACTATTTCCCATTTATTGTTATTAATAATTAATATATTAGAACTTAATTCACTAATATTAATGACATATTCACTTGTTTGCTCTGGAGTTTCACCAACTTCATTAACTCTTTCAGGAAAATGCACTTTCAAATATAGTTTATCACTATCTATTGATTTATGCTCAACAACTTCTCCAAATAAACCACCATCAGTACCATACTCCACCGAATTAAAAGTATATTTATTATCTTTTCTCGATATTGAAATTAAATAGCAAGCCATTCCATTAACTCTACCCCAATTGCCAACAATCTTATCTAACATTTCAGTCGAAGATATAGAACTTCCATCAGTATTTTCTACTTCATTATTAATAGTACTGCTGGTAGTGTTTTCATTCTTTGCATCTTTATTTAGCGCCTTGTCATAAACAATAAATGCTGTTAGTCCTAAAACGACTACACTTAACAAAATAACCAAAACTCCAAGAACACTATTCTTTTTTTCCATTTTTTCCTCCTAATTTCTACATATTAATCTTATCATATATTAATTATTATTTCAATTAAAAGTAAATTTTTATTTTATAAGTTCCATATATTCATTTTTTTCTTCTGCAACTATCCAATAACCCTTTTTATCCGATCCTACTCTTTCAATAATATTGTTTTCCAATAGTACTTTAAAATTTCTTTTTACTGTTCTAATATTTACTCCAAGTAGTAAAGCAATTTCACTTTGAGTAATACTTCTATTATTCATAATTAATTCTATAATTTTATTTTGCGTATCATTTAAGATAAACTTACTGTTTTTGATTACTTTATCCAATGAAGAGGCAATCATTTTTAGCAGAAATTTAATAAAAATATTAGCATTTGAATTATTATGACATTTTTCAATTGATGAATAATACTCTTCCCTATTTAAATATATTTCTTCTTCAATAGGAATAAATTCAAAATTTTTATTATAGTGTATTAACATTAAAGTTACCCAAAATCTTGCTACTCTTCCATTTCCATCTGTAAAAGGATGAATAGCAACAAAATAGTAATGAAATATTGCTGATAAAACAAGCATATTTAATTCATTATTATTTATATACTCAAATAAACTCTTCATTAATCCTGGTACCAATATAGAATCAGGAGCCATATATATTATTTTGCTTTCTTTTTTTATCCCTTCTCCATGATTTCTATATTCTCCATTATCATCATCAAAATATTTCATCATAATTTGATGAACTCTTAAAAAATCATCTTCACTTTTATAGTCAAAATCATTTATCTGATTATAAACTTCAATTGCATTTTTAACTTCCTGAACTTCATCTTTTTTTCCTAGAACTTGTTTATGTTCTAATATATTTTCAACATCAAGTATTGATAACGAATTTGCTTCAATAGAAAGTGATGAATGAACTGACCTTACTTTTGATTTATTAATCATATACTTTCTCTTTTGCCTATCACTTATCTTAATATAGTTAAGTTTTTGGTTAATATTTTGAATAAGATTATCTACTTCCTTATCAATATAAAATACTGGTTCTACTTTATCAAATAATTTCATTTTACCATCTCCACTTATTAATATTATTATACCAAATGTCACTGTAAATGTCACTGTAAATTTTGTTTCATTTTTAAGTAAATTACAATAGTGACAAAAATAATAGCATACAGGTAGCATACAAAATAGCTCTCAATTCCTTTATTTATAAGCATGGTTAGTCGACTTTTAATCAAAGGGTCTGGAGTTCGAATCTCCAACGAGGCACCATTTAGAAGTTAGGCAAGCCATTATTTTATATGGCTTGCTTTTATTTTGCCTTCTGTAACTACTTTGGTAACTTTTACAATTAAACTTTTTACAATTGTTTAGTATAAGCTATGACATAATATTAATTTATTTATTAATATTATTTTAATCAAAAAAAA
>CAMVMQ010000023.1 GCA_947168625.1 uncultured Caryophanales bacterium | reverse complement strand
TTGAAAAGAATAAAAAGGGGCTTTCTTTTCGCCTTTGATCAAGATGATATGGCAATAGAATATAGTGAAAAGAAACTAAAAGAAATTAGTGATAATTTTGAGGTAATTAAAACTAATTTTGTGAATTTAAAAAGGGAATTAAATAAAAGAAATATTGAAAAGATTGATGGAATTGTCTTTGACTTAGGAGTATCTAGTCCGCAACTTGATATTGCTGAAAGAGGTTTTAGTTTTCACAATGATGCGCCTTTGGATATGCGAATGGATAGAAAACAAAAACTATCTGCTTATAATGTAGTAAATGACTATACAGAAGAAGCTCTTACGAGAGTAATTAGAGATTATGGTGAAGAAAAGTATGCTGCTAGTATAGCAAAACATATTGTGAAGACTAGAGAGATTGCTCCTATTAAGACTACTTTAGAATTAGTAGATGTAATTAAAAAAAGTATGCCGTATAAAGAGACTGTTGGTAGTCATCCGGCGAGAAGGACATTTCAAGCAATAAGAATTGAAGTAAATAATGAATTGGAAGTTTTAAAAATAGCTTTGGAAGATGCTATTAATATGTTAAATGTAGGTGGTAGAATATCTGTTATTACATTTCACTCATTAGAGGATCGTATTGTTAAAGACATGTTTAATAAATATTCTAAAGTGGATAGTAATTTATCTAAATTACCATTTATACCAGAGGAATATGAACCTAAATATAAAATAGTTGCTAATATTTCTCCAAGTAAGGAAGAAACTGATGAAAACAATCGTGCTAGATCGTCTAGACTTAGAGTTGTTGAAAGAATAAAGGAATGATAAAATATGAAAAAAAAGAAAAAGAAGGGGCTTAATAAAACAGAAAGATTTATTTTTAAGAGTGGTATTTTTATGACAATAATACTATTAATTGGAATTGTCTTTACTAGTGCTTCGGTTTCAAAAATGAATATTGAACTACAAAAAATGAATAAAAAAGTGGAAGCACAAGAAAATACTAATGAAAGTCTAGTTATGAAGATTAATGAAATGGCTTCCTTAGAAAATATTGAGATTGTGAGTAGAAGTTTAGGACTTTCTTATAATAATAATAATATAATGACAGTAGAATAAAGGTGATTATAGTGAAAAAGGCAAAGAAAAATAATGATAAATTTCATGTGAGTAAATTAGTTATTTTCTTTGTCTTTTTTTTATTCTTTGTTCTAGTTATTAGAATATCATATTTATGTTTAGTTAATTATAAAGTAGGAGAGTCAACAATTGCTGCTTTTATTAAAAGAAGAAATACTGAAGAAGAAGTGATAATACCTAATAGGGGTACTATCTATGATTCTAAAGGTGAGGTACTAGCTACTGATGTTTCTAGTTATACTCTTCTTGCATATTTATCTGAAAAGAGGGTAGATGCTAGTGGTAATAAAGATTATGTTGAGGATATAGATTATACAAGTACTAAATTATCGGAAGTATTAAATGTTGAGGCAAATAATATTAAAGATATATTGCAAAATGGAAAAGATAATAATAAATATCAGGTGGAATTTGGTAGTATTGGTAAGGGTATAAGTGAAATAACTAAAGAAGAGATTGATAACTTAAATCTTCAGGGAATTGATTTTATTAAGGATATTAAGAGGTATTATCCTAATGGAGACTTTGCTTCTTATATTTTGGGTTATACTGTAAATAAGGAAGCAGAAGAAAATAGTATTATTACTGGGGAACTAGGTACTGAAGAATACTTTAATGATAAATTAACTGGTAAATTAGGTTATGTTACTTATGAAAAAGATAAATATGGATATCGTATTGCAAACGGTAGGGAATATATAAAGCCTGCAGTTAATGGAGAGGATATCTATTTAACATTAGATTCTAATATCGAGATGTTTACTGAATCTGCTGTTAAGAAAGCTCAAGAACAGTCAGAAGCTGAATGGGTGCTTCTTTTGGTAATGGATGCTAAAACAGGTAAAATATTGGGATACTCTAGTACACCATCATTTGATCCTAATTTAAGAAATATGACTTCATATATTGATCCACTAGTGGGGTATTCTTACGAACCTGGTTCGACGATGAAGGTATTTAGTTATATGTGTGCTATTGATTCAGGTAAATATAATGGGGAAGATACATATGAATCTGGTAGTAAAACATATACATCTGAAGTTGATGATAGTACGGTAACAATATCTGACTGGAATAAAAAAGGATGGGGAAGGCTATCTTATGATCAGGGTTTTGCTTTATCATCTAATATTGCTGTGGCTAATCTAGTAGAAACAACGATAAATAAAAGAGAATTAAGAAGTTGCTATGAGGATTATGGCTTTGGTAAGAAAACTGGTTTTACTTTAGAAAGAGAAGAAAAGGGTAGTATTGATTTTAATTATCAAGTTGAAGTAGCTACTGCTGGATATGGACAGGGAATAACTACTACTCCAATACAGCATTTAGAGGCTTTATCAATAATTGCAAATGATGGTGAGATGTTAAAGCCATATATTATTGATAAGATAGTGGATAATGATAAAAAAGAAACTATATATCTAGGAAAAAAGGAATCATTAGGTACTAAAGTAAATAAAAGTACTACTGATAAAATGAAGGAATTAATGAGAAGTGTAATTACTGGTACTAATGAAAATTCTACTGGTTATGCTTATTATATGGATGGTTATGATTTGATAGGTAAGACTGGTACTGCTCAAATATTTGATTATAAACATAATAAATATATGACAGGACAATCAGACTATATATATTCTTTCTCAGGATTATTTCCTGGTGATGATCCTAATATAATTGTTTATGCTGCAATAAGAAGACCAAAAGATACTACTAACTATATAGCTCCTATGATAAAAGAAGTAGAAGAAAATATTACTAAATATTTAAATATTACAGAAAAAGGGAAGGATAAACAAGAAATAAAAGTATCTTCTTATTATAATAAAGATATTAATAATATTAAATCTTTTCTAGAACAATCTAATATTAATGTTTTAGTTCTTGGAAATGGAGATAAGATAATAGACCAGTATCCAAGTATTGGAACTACTATTTATGAAGATGACTTAGTAATATTAAAAACTAATAGTGATACTTATTTAATGCCTAATCTAATTAATATGTCTTATAAAGAAGTAGATAATGTATTTAGACTATTAAATATTGAATATACATTAGAAGGTAATGGTTATGTATATGAACAGAATATAGAAGAGGGTAATTTAATAGATACTAGTGTAATAATAAAATTAAGACCTAAGTATTAAAGTGAGGTAATAGTATGAATTATGATACTAATGAAAGATCAAAGATAATATATACAATTTTGATAATGTTAATATGTATTGTATTAGGTATATATTTTGGAAGTAGTTTTATAAAATAGAAAAGAGTATGAAAGAAGAAAAATAATTCTTCTTTTTCTATTGTTCTTGAGAAATAAATATAAGCTTGAAGAGATAATACTCTTTTGGCTTTTTTTAGTTGTAAAATATTGATATTACTTAAAAAATATTGTAAAATTAAGAGGTAGGATGTGAATAAGAGATGTATTTGAAAGAAATAAGTGCTTATGGTTTTAAATCTTTTGCTGACAAGGTATCAATTGTTTTTGATAAGGGTATTAATGGTGTAGTAGGTCCTAATGGTTCTGGTAAATCTAATATTGTTGATGCTGTTAGATGGGTACTAGGAGAGCAGTCTATAAAGTCTTTAAGAGGAGACTCTTCTTCAGATGTAATATTTTCTGGTAGTGAGAGTAGGAAAGCTATGGGCTCTGCTTCTGTTACACTTATTTTTGATAATGAAGATAAGTCTCTTCCTATTACTTATAATGAGGTATCGATAAAGAGGGTTACTTATCGTTCAGGAGAGAATGAATACTATCTTAATAATGAAAGAGTTAGACTTAAGGATATTACTGAATTATTAGCGGATTCTGGTACGGCTAAAGAGAGTTTTAATATTATTAGTCAAGGTAAGATAGATGATATTTTATCTAATAAACCTGAAGATAGAAGGGTTTTTTTTGAGGAAGCTGCGGGGGTTCTTAAATATAAGAGAAGAAAAGAAGAAGCTTTAAGAAAATTAGATCGAACTAATATGAATTTGAATAGGGTAAGTGATATAATAGGAGAACTTACTACGAATATTATTCCTCTTGAAGAGGCTTCTAAAAAAGCTATGAAGTATATTAGTATTAAAGATAGATTATCTAATATTGAAGTCGCTTTACTTGCTAAAATGATTACTGATTTGAATTTTATTTATCAAGAGGATAAAAAGAAAATTAAAGCACTAGAAGATGAGATAGCTACGCTATCTAGTAGTACTAGTACTTATGATATTGATATTTTGAAATATAAAGATAAGCTTAAGAGTATTAGAGATAGTATTAGTGAGAAGCAAAATATACTTATTGAGTTATCTAAAGAAGAAAGTACGATTACTTCAGATATTAAGTTATATGAAGAAAGAAGTAAATATAAAGATGAAAAGGATAAGATTGCTAGTAATATTATATTATTAAAGAAAGATATTTTGGAAATAGAAGGTAATCTTAATAGTTTAATAGGGGAAAGAGAAGTATTAATTAAGAAGAAAGATTTATTACTTGAGGAAATTGATATAACTACTAGTAAAAGTAGTGAACTTGGTATTAAAAAGAATAATATTAATAATCAAATTATTAAGAATAATAGGGATATTGATAGTTATAAATATAGGGAAGAGTATTTAGAAAATGCTATTAATAATAATAGTTTGGTACCTAAACCTATTAAGAGTATTTTGGATAATCCTAAGTTTAGTGGTATTCATAATATTATATCTTCTTTACTTGAAGTAGAAGAAAAATATTCGGTAGCTATTAATATTGCTTTAGGTTCATCTGCATCTTATTTAGTTGTAGATACTTCCAGTATTGCTAAAGATCTTATTTATTATCTTAAGAATAATAATTTAGGAAGAGCTACTTTTTATCCTATAGATAAAATAACTGGAAGATATATACCTAGTGATATAATAAGTAGTATTGAAAGTATTCCTGGTTATATTGGAATTGCTAGTGGAATAGTAAAAAATGATGATAAATATAATAGTATTATTTCTAATGTTTTAGGTAATATTATTATTTGTGATAATATTGATAATGCTAATATTATTAGTGAAAGAATAAGTAAGAAGTATAAAATAGTTACTTTAGATGGACAAGTTATTAATGTTGGAGGTTCTTTAACAGGTGGTTCTATTACTAAGAGTAATAGTAGTATATCTTTTAAAAATGAGTTAGAGAGTATTGTTAAGAAAAAAAGTGTATTAGAGGATAAGAATAAGGGATTAACTCTTGATATGAATAATCTTGATAAGGAATTAAAAGAGTTAAATAATAAATTATTTAGTCTTCAAAGTGATAGGGCTATGTTAGAATCTAAGATTAGTTCTTTAGATATTGATATATCTAAGATTAAAGATGATAAGACTAATAAAGAAAAAGAATTGAATGACTTAGATAGTATTAGTAAGAGTAGTGATATAGAAGATTCTTCTTTATCTAAATTAGCTAAAGTACGAGAGGAAATAGCGGGTATTAGTAAGGAAATATCTCTTCTTAAAGTAGAAGAAGAAAGTACTACTAATACTATTAATGAGATAGAAGAGACTTCAAAGAATAGCAATAATTATATTAATAGAAAAGAAAAGGAACTTAACAATTTAAATATTAAGGTAAATAGAGCAGATGTATCTTTAGATAATTTACTTAATAATCTTACTAGTAATTATAATATGACATATGAGTTTGCTAAAGAGAATTATTCTTTGGAAATGGATGATAATAGTGCTAGAGATGAAGTTATTAGATTAAAGAATGAATTAGAGATAATTGGTAATGTTAATTTAGATGCTCCAGAAGAATATGAAAAGGCTAAAGAAAGGTTTGATTTTTTAACTAAACAAAAGGAAGACTTAATTAGTGCTGAAAATACTTTGTATGATATTATTAAAGAAATGGATGATATCATGAAAGAGAAACTATTGGATACTTTTGAAAAAGTAAGAGAAGAGTTTAAGAAAGTATATAGAGAACTATTTAAAGGTGGAAAGGCAGAACTAATACTTACTGAACCTAGTAATATATTAGAAACTGGTATTGAAATAAAAGCAGAGCCACCTGGAAAAAAACTTCAAAGTATTAGTCTTCTATCTGGTGGAGAAAAAACTTTTACGGCAATTAGTTTATTATTTGCTATTTTAAATATTAGACCTGTACCTTTTTGTTTATTTGATGAGGTAGAGGCTGCTTTAGATGATGCTAATGTTGAAGCGTTTGGTAAATATTTAAAAAAATATCAAGATACACAGTTTATTATCATTACACATAAAAAGAAAACAATGGAGTATGCCGATTTGTTATATGGTATTACTATGCAAGAGTCTGGTGTTAGTAAAATAGTATCTGTTAAATTGGAAGATACTAAAAAGTAATTATTAATAAAGTGGAATTGAACAAAAAAAATCAAGAATTATTTTTTCTTGAATTTTTTGGTTTTACTTTTTTTCTCAGATTTCTTTATTTTTTTAAAGAAATCACTTATTTTATTTAATACTTTTACAAGTGGGTATAATATTTTATCAATAACTAAATCATAAGTACCAATTGTTTCATATACTTTTCCACCAAAGCCCATTTTGAAATTATAATTTGGATCTTTATTATCCATCTCTTTTATAGAACCGAGATTAAATATCTTGTATCCTTCATTTAAATATTTTTTTATTATTTCCCATTTAAGTAAATGGGATGAATATAAATTATCAAATTCTTTATTTCTTCCTTCGTCTAAGAAATATATTTCTCTATTATTTTTAATAATAAGAATTGCTCCAATTATA
Organism: uncultured Caryophanales bacterium; assembly: GCA_947168625.1. Lineage (GTDB taxonomy): Bacteria > Bacillota_I > Bacilli_A > RF39 > UBA660 > CAG-302. The sequence goes on along the minus strand of CAMVMQ010000023.1, from coordinate 4,970 downwards.
ACTCCTTCAGGGTATTTAGTATATATATTAGTTGCTCTAATTATTTCATTGTTGTATCTTGTAATTAGTTTATCGGAATTCATTTTGGTATTAATAAATTCATCAGTTTTAATAATATTGATATTTTGCATAATATCATTTAACTTATCATTTTTTTCTTCTTCTTTCTTTAAAAGAAATCTTATATTATTAATATATTTTTCGGGATCTAATTTGGCAAAATATATTTCTGCCTTATTTTCGTTGTTAAAGCTGCTTATGAATTCTTTTATTTTATCAGCATTGAAATTATTTGTTAGATTAAGAAGTAAATCAGGATTATTACTTTCGTCTTTAAAAATACTAATGGCTCTTTCAAGGGATAATTTAATATTTCTTTTGGTGTTATGATTAAATAAATTAAATGTTTCATCAGGAGTTTTTTCTGTTTCTAATACAACTTTCAAATTAGATTTCTTTTTTAATCTTACAAATGATAGTTCATCTAGTATTTTTACTAGGTTAGTATCAAAATATAATACTTCGCCATTTTTATTGAAAATTTTATATGTAATTAAATTATCACTAGTTAAATAAACATATTTTTGTTTCTTTAAATATGTTTTTAAGGTATTTATAAAGTCTTTAAATAATGTATCATTATCATAATCAACTAAAAAGCTACCAGGTACATAACCAATTTTTAATGGTCCTATTTTTTTTTCTAATAAGAGTGTTGCTGCCATTAATGTATTATCGCTTTCATTGAAAAAGCCTAAATAGAAATGATTGTATTCTTTTTTTAAATTAGCGTATTCTACTGTTTGAAAATAGTTTCTAGCGCTATGTAATTTTGAATAATTTTTAAATTGCACCTCGGATAATTCAATTATTTTCATTTGCTTTCCTTCTTTCTACATATAGAATTATATCATATTTAATTATAATTCAAAAGAAAAATATCTTTTTTTTTTGGAATATTTATGATATACTTGTTATAGTTAGAATAGAGGGATATAGATGGGACTTAGTAATAAAGAGCTAAAGTGGTTAAATAGTTATTTTCGTCTTGCTAATTATTTATCAGTAGGACAGTTGTATTTGCTTGATAATCCTCTATTAAAAGAAGAATTGAAATGGGAGCATGTCAAGAAGAAAATTGTTGGCCATTGGGGTACTGTTCCTGGACAAAACTTTATTTATACACATTTAAATAGAATAGTTAAGAACAATAATCTTAATATGATATATATATCAGGACCGGGTCATGGCGGTAATGCTGTTGTATCTAATTGTTATATTGAAGGAGTATATTCTAAGTATTATCCTAATATTACGGAAGATGAAGAGGGATTAAAGAAATTATTTAAACAGTTTTCTTTTCCTGGTGGAATACCATCACATGTTGCTCCAGAGACTCCTGGTAGTATTAATGAAGGAGGAGAACTAGGATATTCAATAAGTCATGCATATGGAGCAGTATTCGATAATCCTACTTTAATAGCCGCTACTGTAATAGGAGATGGGGAAGCTGAAACTGGACCTCTACTTACTAGCTTGAATTCTAATAAGTTTGTAAATCCTGAAAAGGATGGTATTGTTCTTCCTATTCTTCATTTGAATGGTTATAAGATAAGTAATCCAACAGTACTTGGAAGAATTAGTAAAAAAGAATTATCTTCATTATTATATGGCTTTGGTTATAAGGTATACTTTGTTGAAGGCGTTAGAGAAGAAGATATGCATAAAAAGATGGCTAATGCTTTAGATAAAGTTATTTTAGATATTAAGAAAATATGGTATGAAGCTAGAGTAAAGAAAGAAGTTAAAAGATATTTATTTCCGATGATTGTTTTGAGAACAAGAAAAGGCTGGACAGGTCCTAAAATATATGATGGAAAAGAAATTGAAGGTACTTTTAGAAGTCATCAAGTACCGTTTAGCTTGAATAGTGATAATGATTTAAAAATATTAGAAAAATGGTTAAAAAGTTATCATCCTGAAGATTTGTTTGATGATAATGGTAAGATAAAAGAGTTTATTAAAGATGGAATACCAAATAATCCTATGTCTGATAATCCTTCTGCTAATGGAGGATTACTTCTTAAAGAACTTGTTATTCCTAGTATTAATAGATATGCTGTTGATATTAAGGATAGAGGAACTATTGAGAAAGAAGATATGCGTGTTTTAGGTACTTTTATTCGTGACATTATAAAAAAGAATCCAACGAATTATCGATTATTTGGGCCTGATGAAACAATGAGTAATCGTCTTTCTAGTGTTTTTGAGGCTGATAATCGTTCTTGGTATTTACCTAAGAGACAAACTGATGATTATCTATCTTATAATGGTAGGATAATGGATGGTTACTTAAGTGAACATACATGCGAAGGATGGCTTGAAGGTTATCTTCTTACAGGTAGACATGGTACTTTTGTAAGCTACGAGGCATTTATTCGGATTGTTGATTCAATGGCTAGTCAGCATGCTAAGTGGTTGAAAATGTGTCATGAAATATCTTGGCGTAAAGATATAGCATCATTAAATTATATCTTAACTTCTAATGTATGGCAGCAGGATCATAATGGTTATACACATCAAGATCCGGGTTTTATTGATCATTTGGCTAATAAAAAAGCTAGTATTGTAAGAGTATATTTGCCACCAGATAGTAACTGCCTTTTATCGTGTTATGACCATGTTATTAGAACAAAGAATTATATTAATGTAATTGTGGCTTCTAAACATCCAAGACCTCAGTGGCTAACTATTGATGAAGCAAAAGAACACTGCGAGAAGGGTCTAGGTAAATGGGATTTTGCTTCTAATGATAAAAGGGGTACTGATGTTGTTTTAGTATCAATAGGAGAAGCACCAACTTTAGAAAATATGGCTGCTGTTTCAATATTAAGAGAGTATCTTCCTAGTATTAGAGTTAGATTTATTAATGTTATTGATTTGATGAAATTACAGCCTAGTACAAGACATCCTCATGGGCTAACTGATAGAGAATATAATCAGTTATTTACTAAGGATAAACCAATAATTTTTAATTATCATGGTTATCCAACGTTAATACATGAATTTACTTATGAAAGAGAGAATAAGAATATTTCTGTTCATGGTTATATGGAAGAGGGTACTATTACAACACCTTTTGATATGAGAGTTAGGAATGAGATAGATAGATATCATATTGTTATTGATATTATTAATCATTTGGATATAAGTAAAAAAGAAGAGGGTAAAAAGATAATTAAGCTAATGAAAGATAAATTAAAAGAACATTATGAATATATAAACGAATATGGTATTGATATGGAAGAAGTTAGAAACTTTAAGTGGAGGAGTGAAGATAATGGAAGAACAAAATAATTTAGATTGTATATTTACTAATGAAAAAGTTTGTTTTCCAAGTGTAGTAATTAGAGCAAGTAAAAGAATGCAAATAGCTAAAGTTCCTAAAGATATCTTTGATAGAATTACAAGTATTATGAATCCTGTACAACAAAAGTTAGAAAATAATGTGTCAGAAAATCAATACCTTCAAATTATAAGAGATGTTTTATTTGAAGAAAAAGAACGTAAGTTTAATAGACAAAATAATATGATTAGAACATTAAAATTAAATGGTGTATCTGGTTATGTGGTATCTTCAATAGTAGTTATTGTTGGACTTGTTATGATGTTTATTATTGTCTTTATGATTTCAAAAGCAATGGTATCTTAAGGGAGGAATGTATGGAATTTAATTTAATAGACGAAGATAATATATTTAAATTAGGTAATATTTTATCGGTGTTTAAGCTTCCGGATTGTGATAAAGAAATAGTATTATTCTCTGTAAATACTTTTGATGGTGAAGATAATACGTTGAATATTGCTTATCTAAATAAGGATAATGATGGAAATAATTATATAGAAGAGATAAAAGAAAAAGATATCTTTCATAAGGCTATGTTAGTAGTTAAAGATATTGTTGGTACTATAAATGAACAATAAGACATTGACTATGTGATAAGAAAGTGTTATAAGGTAGGAGAGGAAGAAAGTATATGGAAGAAGTTAAAAAGAAAAATAAAAGAATATTTTACTTAATGTTAGGTATATCTATTCTTTTAATTGGAGGAATGTCTGCGACATTTGCATACTTTAATGCTAGTAAAAGTAATACTGGTACTATTAGTGGTACTACTAATAACACTAATGGTATATTAACTATTAATGTAGCAAGACTAGGTTTAAATCCAAGTCCAGCACCTGCTAGTGATGATTTAGTACCTGCTGATTTTGGAGTAACTCCTAATAATATGACTACAACATTAGTAAATAATGCATTAACAGCAAAATGTGTAGATAATGGTTATACAGGATGTCATGTATGGAAGATAACCGCTACTAGTACACAGACAGTAAGTACTGCTAATATAAGACTAAGTCTTACATTACCAACAGTAGTAGATAAAAATGAATGGAGTTATGTAGTATATACAGGAAGTGATTCAGCATCATCAAATATCGTATATAAAGGAAGAATAATCGAATCATTTCCAAATGATGTAACAACATTAGATATACATAATGGTGGGGGATTAACATCAGGAAGTCCTCAAGTATACTATGTAATGGTATATTTAAATAATACAGACTCAGTACAAAATGATGGTGTAACAGAAGGAACTACTAATGCTACTGGTAGATATAATGGAAGTGTAACATTAGAAGCAATGGGAGGAGAAGTAAGAGTAAACTTCTTAGAAGATGCTGCTCAGTATATAACAAATTTATATAATACTGCAACTAAGAGTACTGCTACAGTTAATAGTATTACATATAATCTAGCTCCTAGTGTTAATCTAATGAATGATAGACATGCTGGTATGAGTGTAGGAGCAGATGCAGGGAATATCCGTTATTATGGAGCAGATCCTAATAACTATGTATGGCTAGGAGATACTTATACTAGTGATTATATCTTACCCGGTGTA
>CAMVMQ010000022.1 GCA_947168625.1 uncultured Caryophanales bacterium | reverse complement strand
TAGAATTAACTTCTAAATATCCTATATATAGATAAGAGTATCATATTGATATTCTTTTTTTATTGCTATGCTTCCCGAAACAATAAATTGTTTCTCCATTATCTTCTACAGGAATTATCCAGTATGTAGTGTTTATTCTGGATAATTAGTCTATCAACAGATCTGGTGGATAAAAAAATTGATATAGGTAAAAATTTGTATTATTATATAGATTGTTTCTGAAAGGAGATAGCAAATAGATTATTTAAAAGCAAAATTACTAGAATTTAAAGATAAACAATATCATTGTGATCACATATGGGATGAAGTTCAATATGAACCAGAAATACGTGAAATAATGGGACAAGAAGTAAATCAAATTTATGATACTATACCACGTTGGAGTAGAATATGTAAAAAATGTGGAAAGAAACAGTATACTTATAATTAAGAAGTAATTATAATAAAAAATGTTAGAAGAAGAAGGGCTAAGTTTTAGTTTTTAATTATATATATTGATATATACTTAGCACTGGACTATGAAGAAGTAACTTGTTAATTCGTTCGCGAAGCGGTTAAATATAATTATAAGAACTTTAATTAGTTCTTTTTTTATGTTATACTTATATAAAAGGAAGTAAGGTAGTATGGATAAGTGTGTTAAAGTTAGTAAAAGAAATTCTTCTATTGTATTAGATAAAGAAAAATGTGATAACTGTGGGATATGTTCTAGTATATGTTCTTTTAATGTAGGAGTATATGGTTTTAGTAATGAGAGTTTTCCTTGTATTAATTGTGGTAGTTGCACTATTATGTGTCCTAAGAAATGTCTTAGTGAAAGAGATGAAACTGATATACTAAGAGATTATTTACATAGTGGTAAAACAATTGTATTTCAAGTTGCTCCTGCTGCTAGAGTGTCTATTGGTGAAGAATTTGGATTAGAACCAGGTATTAATATGGCTGGTAAACTTGTTAGTGCCCTTAGACTAATAGGAGGAGACTATATATTTGATACTACTTTTGGAGCGGATCTTACGGTTATGGAAGAAGCTAGTGAATTAGTAGATAGAATTAATAAAAAGATAAAAGGTCCAATGTTTACTAGCTGCTGTCCAGCATGGGTTAAGTTCTGTGAAATGTTTTATCCAGAATACTTAGGTAATTTATCGACATGTAAAAGTCCTATAGCTATGGAAGAAGCTATTATTAGAAATTATTTTAGTAAAGTTAATAATATTGATAATGATGATATTATAAGTATCTCAATTGTTCCTTGTACTGCTAAAAAGATGGAAAGAGTTAGATTTGGACCAGACCTTGCTATTACAGTTAGAGAACTTGCTAGATATTTAAAAGAAGAATATATTGATATTAGAAAATTAAAAGATAGTAAGTTTGATAATTTAATGAGTACTGGTAGTGGTGGTGGACTTATATTTGGTACATCTGGTGGTGTTACTGAATCAGTTATGAGAGAAGTATATCATATACTAAATAAGAAAAGACCTAAAGGAAAAGTTCTTAATTTTAAAAGTGTTAGGGGACTATCTAATATTAAAGAAGCAAGTATTAAGATTAAAGGTTATACTTTTAGAATAGCTGTTATTAATGGAACAGGAGATGCTAGAAAAGTACTTGAAAAGATAAAGAAAAAAGAAGTATATTATGACTTTATTGAAGTAATGGCTTGTGAAGGTGGATGTATATCTGGTGGTGGACAACCTAGAGTGTATGATAATACTAATAATTTAAAGAAGAAAAGAATGAATGCATTATATAATAGTGATAAAAAGATGAAAACTAGGTGTGCTTCTGATAATCCGGATATTAAAAGAGTTTATAAAGACCTACTTGGTAGTCCTCTTAGTGAAAAAGCGAAAGAGCTACTACATACTACTTATGGAGGAGATGAATTTTATGGAAGATAAGATGATGATGGCTATTGAAGAAGCAAGAAAAACAATGAACGAAGATAAAGGTGGTCCTTTTGGAGCAGTTATAACAGACCTAGATGGTAATGTTATAAGTGTAGCTTCTAACTTAGTATTAGAAAGTCATGATCCTACTGCCCATGCAGAAGTAATGGCTATAAGAAGAGCAAGTGAAAAACTTGGTACTCATGATTTATCAGGTTGTATTTTATATGCTACTGGTTATCCTTGTCCTATGTGCTTGTCTGCGATTATATGGGCTAATATTAAGAAGGTATATTATGGTACTAATTTAAAAGAAGCAGAAGAAATAGGATTTAGAGACGATTTTATTTATGAATATTTAAATGGTAAAAATAAAGATGTTTTTGATATAGAACAGTTAAATCATGATGAATGCATAGAATTATTTAATGAGTATAAAGATAAAAATAAGGAAATATATTAATTTGGTCTATCAACAGGTATTGTTGATAGATTTTTTTAGTTAACTTTAGTATTTTATATTGACAGTGATATCCAAATTATGATAAAGTTTTTGTGCTAAGAATTAGTCTTAAAAAAATTATTTTTTTGAAGGGGTTTTGAGATGAATGAATTACAAGTTATAAATAATATTAGAATTGAAGATTATATTTATGAAATTAGAGGAAAACAAGTTATACTAGATAAGGATTTGGCCTTTTTATATGAATGTAAAAATGGTACTAAATCTATTAATTTGGCAGTTAAAAGAAACATAGAAAGATTTCCTGAAGATTTTATGTTTCAATTAAGTGAAGAAGAAGCAAATAGTCTTTCAAGGTTTCAAATTGAAACCTTGAATAAAAATTTTCAAAAACAGGGTTTAAATATTAAATATTTACCTTATGCCTTTACTGAAGAAGGAGTTGCTATGCTGGCATCTGTGATACATACGGATATTGCTGAACAAAGAAGCATTCAAATAATGAGAGCTTTTGTGGCAATGAAAAAGTTTATATCTAGTAATCTATTAGAACAAAGATTTATTAATAATATGGTTCTTGATCATGATGAAAGAATTAAACTATTAGAAAGTAATTTTTCGAATAAGACTTTTAGTAATGAGATATTTTATGAAGGTCAAATATTTGATGCTTATTATTTACTCCTTAAGATATTTGATAGTTCTAAAAAGAGTATTATAATTATTGATAATTTTGCTGATAAAGAACTTTTTAAACTTCTTTCTAAAACTGATAAAATGGTTACTGTATATAGTAAAAATATTAATAGTGAAGTAATTAAAAAATATAAAAAGCAATATAGTAATGTTACATTAATAGAAAATGATTCTTTTCATGATAGATTTATCATTATTGACGAAGAAATATTATATCACTGTGGGGCTTCTTTTAAGGATTTAGGTACTAAGTGCTTTGCTATTAATATGGTTGATAATAAAGAATTAGTTAATAATTTGTTATCTAGTGTTAAATATAAATAGAAGTTATTCTAATAATGAGCTATGGAGGATTAATTTATTAATCCGGGAAGCGAAGCGGAAAGTATATAAAATAATAAAAATTTTCTTTCTAAATAAATAGAAAGATGATATAATATGTAAAGAAAGAGGTGTTATAATGATTATATTATCGGTTAATGCTGGTAGTTCTTCACTTAAATTTACAGGTTTTGAAATGCCTAGTGAAAATGTTCTTATCAGCGGTGTATTTGAAAGAATTGGTATTGGAAGTAGTTTCTATACAATTAAAGTAAATGGAGAAAAGATAAAAAAAGAAGTAGACTTACCTGATCATAAGGTTGCTTTTGAAATTTTAATTAAAGAACTTCTTGACAATAAGATTGTTAACTCTTTAGATGAAATTAAAGGTGTAGGTCACAGAGTAGCACAAGGTGGTTCTTATTTTAAGAAGTCAGAGATTGCTACTGACGAAGTTATTGCTAAAGTTGATGAGTTATCTAGTATAGCTCCTCTTCATAATCCTCCTGCTGTTATGGGAATCAATGCCGCTAAAGAAGTTATGCCTAATGCTGTTCAAACAGTTGTATTTGATACAGCTTTCCATCAAACTATGGCTCCTACGGAGTTTATGTATGCTGTTCCATATAGTTGGTATAAAGATTATGATATTAGAAAATATGGTTTTCATGGAACTAGTCATAAATATGTTACTATGAGAATGAATGAAATATTAGGTAGAACAGATACTAAACTTATTACTTGTCATATTGGTAATGGAGCTAGTATATCTGCTGTTAAGAATGGTAAATGTGTAGATACTTCAATGGGTCTTACTCCTAATGCTGGATTAATTATGGGTTCAAGATGTGGAGATATGGATGCTACTGTTGTTACTTATGTTATGGAAAAAACTGGTATGAGTCCTAAAGAGATGGACACTGTTCTTAATAAACAAAGTGGCCTTCTAGGTATATCAGGTGTTAGTAGTGATTCAAGAGACATTGAAAATGGTATTAAAGAGGGTAATGAGAGATGCAAACTTGCACAAGATATGTATGTTAAGAGAATAGTAGAATATATTGCTAAATACTATGTACTACTTGAAGGATGCGATGCGATAGTATTTACTGCGGGTGTTGGGGAAAACTCTATTAGTACTAGAAAACAAATACTTGATAAACTTAGTGTTCTTGGAATTAAAGTAGATGAGGAAGCTAATAATGTTAGAGGAGTAGAAACTAAGATTACTACCGACGACTCTAAGATTCCAGCATTTATTATTCCTACTAACGAAGAATTAATGATTGCTAAGGATACTTATTCACTTATATTACAAGGATAGTTATGAATTTATATAAAGAAATATATAAGATTATTAAAAAATATGATAGTATTATTATTGCAAGACATATAGGTGCTGATCCTGATGCATTAGGTTCACAGTTTGGACTTAGAGAGTTAATATTAAGTTCTTTCCCAAATAAGAAAGTATACGCTGTAGGCTCACAGGCTAGTAGGTTTAGATTTTTTGGAAGTAATGACAAATTAGATAATGTTAATTTTAGTAAATCACTACTTATTGTACTAGATACTCCTGATTTAAAGAGAATTGATGGTGTAAATCCTAATGATTTTGGATATGTTATTAAAATAGATCATCATCCATTAGTCGATAAATATGCTAATATTGAATGTATTAAAGAAGATTATTCTAGTACTAGTCAAATGATTATTGAACTATCTTATGTTAATAAAATTACTATTTCTAAAGAAACAGCAGAACGATTGTATTTAGGAGTAGTTGGTGATACTGATAGATTTCTTCATGACTATACAAGTGTTAAGACATTTGAACTTGTAACGAGAATGCTTAAAGATACCTGTATTAATTTTACTTCATTATATAAAAATCTTTATCAAAGACCATTAAACGAGGTTAGATTTGAGGGCTATATTTATCAGAATTTAAATCTTACAGAAAATGGAGTTGCCTATATTAAAATTACTGATAAAATCATGAAAGAATATGGAGTGGATAGTGCTTCTGCGGGTAATATGATTAATGATTTAAAATTTGTTAATGAAATTATTGTTTGGATATTCTTTTCAGAAGATATTAAAAGTAATTTAATCAGGGCTAATATTAGATCTGTTGGTCCTTATGTTAATGAGGTTGCTTCTAAATATAATGGTGGAGGTCATATATTTGCTTCAGGAGCTAGACTTAAATCATGGGAAGATGCTGATAATTTAGTAAGGGATTATGATACTTTAGTGAATGAATATAAAAAGTTAAACTAATGTTTGACTTTTTTTTCAATTTATGATAACATATGTTCTTACTTAAAGGGATTATATTTTATTGAAAGGATGATACTATGGACAAGAAATATACCGCTAATGATATTATCACTGATATAAAAATGCATGATTTTATCACATATGAAGATTTACTATCTCTATTTAGTATTTATGATGAAGAAATTGTTATATGTATTTTTAAGAAAATTTTTGAACAAATATCAAAAAAAGAAATTGGTAAAAAATATCTTGAACCTTATCTTTATATTAAATATCATGGTAAAGCAGTTAATGATGATACAGTATTATCTCATTTATGTGATGAATTTGGTGATGAAAATGTTATCAAATATTTTTCAAAAATCACTAATGATGATGAAGAAAATATTTATAATGTTTCTTTGGAACAGAATAGTAATAATATAGAAATTCCTTATTCTTCAGATAGTGTTAAGTCTTATTTAAAAGAGATTGGAGAAATTCCATTATTAACAAGAGAAGAGGAAGTATCTTTATTTAATAAAAGGGATTATTTAAGAAACAGTGTATCTATTGCATCTTATGTAGATAGTAAGACTATTTTTAATGATCTTTATAGCATTCTTTTATCTATTGATACTAAAGAATTGTGGGATAAACTGAATAAAATAAATAAAATAAAAACAAAAGATTCTAAAATAATTAGTTCTTTTCTAGGTTTATTTAAGTGGAATGAAAATGGTGAGAATAATAAAAATGTTATTCCATCAAAAGATCAAATTGAACAAAAATTGGGTGTAGATTTAAGTAATGTAACTCCTATTTGCCATGATAAATTGAATAAGCAATTTAATTTAATTATAGAATGCAGAAATGTGAATAAGAAAATAGTTAATGCTAACTTAAGACTTGTTGTGAATATAGCAAAACATTATTATTTTAATAGCTTTGATTTAATGGATTTAGTCCAATACGGTAATATGGGACTTATGCGTGCTGTTGATAGATTTGATGTTAGTCTTAATAGAAAGTTTTCTACTTATGCTACTTGGTGGATTAGACAAAGTATATCTAGAAGTTTGAGTGATTTAGGACGAACTATTAGAATTCCTGTACATGTTACTGAATTAGATAGTAAAATTAGAAAAGTAATACGAAATTATTTACAAGAATATGGAGTTGAGCCAAATAATGAAACGATAGCAAAAATGGCTAATATTCCATTAGAAAAAGTAGAATATATTAGGGAAAATATTGCTATTCCTAGTATATCGTCTCTTGATACTCCTGTTAATACTGAAGATAGTGATGACACTCTTCTGGGTGATTTTATTGAAAGCCCAAATGCTGATGTTTACGAGATTGCTTTAAGGGATGAACGAGCTCAAAATCTTAGAAAAGCTATTGACTTATTATCTGAACGTGAAAAACTTATAGTAATGTTAAGATTTGGTTTGGCTGACCCATTATCTAATCCAAACAGCAAAGAATATACACTTGAGCAAATAGGAAATATGCTAGGTTTAACAAGAGAGAGAGTAAGACAAATCGAGGCTAAATCGCTTCGTAAACTTAGAAATCCTCGAGAAGCAAAATATTATAAATAATTATTTATTGAGAGACTTTATTGTCTTTCTTTTATTTTCAAATAAGATTAATCGTGTTATAATTATATAGAAATGAGGGAAAATATGTTAAAAATAGAGAACTTAGATGTTAGAGTTGATAACAAAGAAATTCTTAATAATTTTAATTTAACTATTAATGATGGTGAAGTTCATGCTATTATGGGACCAAATGGAGTTGGAAAAAGTACTTTATCTAGAGTTATTATGGGCGACTCTAATTATAAAGTCACTAAAGGTAGTATTACATTTGATGGTGATAATATGATTCCTTTATCTGTAGATGAAAGAGCTAAAAAAGGAATTTTTCTAGCTATGCAGTATCCTTTAGAAATAGAAGGTGTTTCTAATCAAGATTTTTTGAGAACTGCAATGAGTAGTGTCGGTAATAAACAAGTTGGTCTTTATGATTTTATATTACAATGTGAAAAAGGTTCCAAGGAACTATCAATGAATCAGGAGTTAATTCATCGTGAACTCAATGTTGGATTTTCTGGCGGTGAGAAGAAGAAGAATGAAGTACTGCAAATCAAATTATTACATCCTAAATTTATTATTTTAGATGAATTAGATTCTGGATTAGATGTTGATAGTCTTAGAATATGTGCTGAAAATATATGGAAATATAAAGAAGACAATCCTAATACTTCTATTCTTATTATTACTCATCATCCAAAAATTCTTGAATATATTAAACCTAATTTTGTACATGTAGTGGAGGATGGTACTATTATTAAAACTGGGAATTATATTTTAGCTACTATTATTGAAAAAGATGGGTATAATGTTATAGCTAAAGAGGAAGAAAATGAATAAAATAAAAGTAGTTAATAATATGATTATTCCTTATGATAATGATGATATTAGCATTTATGACAATAATATTACTTTCCTAGAAAATGGTAATTTTATAATTGAATATATCGACTGTGATAATATTAATTTAAATATTAATATTAATAAAAATAGATGTATTAATTTATTTGAATATTCTAGTAATAAGAATATAAATGTTAAAAATAAATATTTTATTTTAGATAGTTCTTCATTGATTATTAGTAAGTTTTATAGTAATAATAGTGTTACGGAGAATATTGATATTTATTTAAATGGTGAAAAATCTAGTATTAAATACAATTTTTCCAGTATATCTAGTGGTAGGGATAAGTATACTATTAATATTTATCATAATAAAGATAATACTCGTAGTGACATATTTAATAGAACAGTTGCTAAAGAAAATAGTTCCAATTATTTTGATATAAATAGTTTTGTGAATAATGGTATATTAGATACTTATCTTAATCAGCATACTAAGATTATTACCTTGGGTGAATCAGATAACAGAATTAATCCTAATATGTATACCCATGATAATAGTACTACTGCGATTCATGCTTCGGTAATTGGAAATATAGATGGTGATGATTTATTTTATTTGATGAGTAGAGGTATTAATTATAAAGATAGTCTTAATTTGATTATAACGGGAATAATTTTGGGGAATATTAATGTTCCTGATGATTATCGACAGAAAATTATTGATATATTAAGTAAAATAGGAGGTGAATAGATGAATAGGGAAGACTTTGAAATATTAAGAAAGACTATTGTTTATTTTGATAATGGTGCTACGACACTAAAACCTAATGTTGTAAGAGATAGTATTTTAAAGTATTACGATGAATATACGGCGAATGCTCACAGAGGTGACTATAAGACTAGTGCAATAGTTGATAATCTTTATGAAGAAGCTAGAGAAAAGGTAGCTAAGTTTATTAATGCTAAAGAAAAATCAGAAATTGTTTTTACTAGTGGTACTACTAATAGTATGAATATGATTATCTTTGGTTATTTTAAAGATAATTTAAAAGAAGGCGATGAAGTACTTATTACTCTTAGTGAACATGCTTCAAATATTGTTCCTTGGTTTATATTAGAAAAAGAAATAGGTATTAAAGTTAAATATATAGATTTAGATAATAAACATGAAGTTAGTATAGATAATGTAAAGAAAGCTATTACTGATAAAACTAAGGTTATATCTATTGCAATGACTACTAATGTAGTAGGAGATACTCGTCCTATTAAAGAGATTAGTAAGATTGCTCATGATAATAATATATTAATGGTAGTAGATGCTGCTCAAGGGATAGCTCATAGTAAAATAGATGTACAGAATATGGATATTGATTTTATGGCTTTTAGTGGTCATAAGATGTATGGTCCAACTGGCATTGGGGTTTTATATGGTAAATTTGACTTATTAGATAAAGTTACTCCATTTAATTATGGTGGGGGAATGAATGCTATGTTTACGAAAGATGGTTATGTTGAACTTAGGGAAATTCCTACCAGATTAGAAGGAGGTACTCCGAATATTGAGGGAGTATTAGGACTAGGTGCTGCTATTAGTTATATTGAAGATATTGGTATTGATAAGATTAATAAATATGAAAAAGAACTTAGAAGATATCTTATTAGTGAATTAGATAAATTAGATTTTATTGATGTATATAATAGAGAAGTTGATACTAATATAGTAGCATTTAATATTAAGGGGGTATTTGCTCAAGATACCGCTGTTTACTTAGATAAATATAATATATGTGTAAGAGCAGGTAATCATTGTGCTAAAATACTTGATAATGAGATTAATATTAGTAATACGGTTAGAATTAGTTTATCTTTTTATAATAATAAAGAAGAAATTGATTTACTTATTAATGTACTTAAAAATAGTGAAAATATATGGAAGGAAATATTATAATGGATAGAGATCTTAAAAGAAGTATTATTTTAGATAATTATCAGAATGCTAATAAGAAATATATTAGTAATGGAGATGAATTTACGAAGATTAATACAAGAAATGTTAGTTGTATTGATAACTTAGATATATATATTGATATGGATAATAATATTATTAAAGATATTTCTTTTGAAGGAGAAGCTTGTGTTATTAGTATATCTTCTACTAATATCTTGATTAATTTACTTATTGGTAAATCTAAAGAAGAGGCATTATATATAATTGATAATTATCTTAAGATGATTAATGAAGAAGAATATGATAAAGAAGTACTTAAAGAATTATTAGTATTTGATGATACTGGTAAGCAACCATCTAGAATTAAGTGTGCTACTTTAACTGCTAACGGAATTAAGAAATTTTTAGAGAATAATTAAGAATACTTGAATTTATATTTAAGTATTTTTTTATTTAACTGTTTTGCTACTCGAAATAACCTTTGGTTATTTCTTTCTCTCTTGTACTAGAATTATCATTTAGTTATTGTTTATTTATGGTACATGGACCTTTTTAGTTAACTTTGAAATATTATATTGACATTTATACTTGATTTATGATAAAGTTTTTGTGCTAAGAATTGGTCTTAAAAAAATAAATTTTTGGAGGGGTTTTGAGATGAATGATTTACAAGTAATAGATAATAAACAAATACAAAGTATGATACATGAAATAAGAGGAGTACAAGTTATATTTGACTTTGATTTAGCTAAACTTTATCACGTTGAAACTAAAAGAATAAATGAAGCAGTTAAAAGAAATATAAAAAAGTTTCCAGAAAGATTTTCTTGGAATTTAACTGATGAAGAATCTAATACTTTTTTAGTCGCAAATTGCGACCAAAAAAATGAGACTCGAGGTGGAAGGTATAAAAATCCTAGAGTTTTTACTGAACAAGGAGTAGCAATGCTTTCAACTATTTTAAAATCTGATATTGCGATAAATACAAGTATACAAATAATAGATGCTTTTGTTACTATGAGAAGATTTTTATCTAGTAATTTATTAGAACAGAACTTCTATAAGAATAAAGTTTTAGAACATGATGAGAGAATTAAATTACTTGAAGACTCTTTTTCTACTAATACATTTAGTAATGAAATCTTTTATGAAGGGCAATTTTTTGATGCTTATGCTTTTCTTCTTGATATATTTGATAGTTCTAAAGAAAGTATTATTATTATTGATAATTATGCTTCTAAAGAATTATTTAAGTTACTTTCTAAAACAAAGAAAAAAGTTACTGTATATAGTAAAAATGTAACTAATGATTTAATTGATAAATATAAAAAACAATATGATAATGTTAATATAAAGTTTAATGATAGTTATCACGATAGGTTTATTATTATTGATAAAAAGCTATTATATCACTGTGGTTCTTCTTTTAAAGACTTAGGTAAGAAATGTTTTTGTATTAGTAAAATTGAAAATAAAGATATGATTAATGATATGTTATACAAACTATAAAATCACAAATTGTGACCTTAAACAAATTTGATAAAGAAGGATGTTTTAGATGAATGAATTACAAGTAATAGATAATAAAGAAATACAAAGTATGATATATGAAATTAGAGGAGTACAAGTAATACTTGATAAAGACTTAGCTTTTCTGTATGGGACTGAAACTAAGAAAATAAATCAAGCAGTAAAAAGAAATATAGAAAGATTTCCAGAAGAATTTTGTTTTAGGCTTACTGAAACAGAATATATAGACTTGAGGTCACAAATTGTGACCTCAAGTTTGACTAGAAACTGGGGTGGTGTTAGATATCTTCCTTATGCTTTTACTGAGCAAGGTGTAGCTATGCTTAGTGCTTTACTTAAAACAGAAAAAGCGGTTAAGCAGAGTATTGCTATTATAAATGCTTTTGTAACAATGAAAAGATTTTTATCTAGTAATTTATTAGAACAGAACTTCTATAAGAATAAAGTTTTAGAACATGATGAGAGAATTAAATTACTTGAAGAATCTTTTTCTAGTAAAACATTTAGTAAT
Organism: uncultured Caryophanales bacterium; assembly: GCA_947168625.1. Classification (GTDB taxonomy): domain Bacteria; phylum Bacillota_I; class Bacilli_A; order RF39; family UBA660; genus CAG-302. The sequence goes on along the minus strand of CAMVMQ010000022.1, from coordinate 233 downwards.
GAATTATTTTTTGATGGACAAATATATGATGCTCATTCTTTATTATTAAAAATTATTAATGGTGCTAAAAAAAGTATTGTTATTATTGATAATTATATATCTAGTGAACTATTAGATATATTATCTGAGACAAATAAAGATGTTATTATTTATAGTAAGAATCTTAATACTAATTTAATTAATAAATATAATAGTCAGTATCATAATGTTTCTTTTAAGATTGATAATAGATT
>CAMVMQ010000021.1 GCA_947168625.1 uncultured Caryophanales bacterium | reverse complement strand
GAAGCCGTTTTAGAAGTTATGAAATATTTATTTAGTATTGGTTTTAATAATATTATATGTGGTTATGAAGAAGGTAATGTTAAATCTAAAGGCTTAATAGAAAAATTAGGATTTAAATTATATAAAGAAGAAGAAAATTCTTGGATAAAAAATGGTAAGCCAATAACTAATTATGTTTATGCTATAACAAAAGATGAATTTAGAAAAAATATAAGATAAATAAAGTAGACTCTTTGTCAAATAGTGGGGGTTAGTAAAAAATCCTAGTGATAAAGCAACTGTTTAAGAGGTATAAATAGTGAAAAATAATTCACTATTTTTAATATTTCTTTTCTTTACACATATTATTTATTGTGAAAGAAAGGAATGATAAAATGAATATAGAAACAATTAAAGTTTCATCGAAGTCTAACCCTAATAGTGTAGCAGGAGCACTTGCTAATACTTTTCGCGAAAAAGGAATTGTTGAGATGCAGGCAATTGGAGCAGGAGCTCTTAACCAAGCAATTAAAAGTATTGCAATTGCGAGAGGTTTTGTAGCTCCATCTGGTAAAAACTTGGTATGTACTCCAGCATTTATTGATATTAACATTGATGGAGAAGAAAGAACCGCTATTAAGTTAATTGTCGAAGCTAAATAGCTTCTTTTTTTCTTTACATTTTAATTTTATTATGTGATAATATTTAAGAAAGAGTGGTAAGATGGAGTATATTTTATTAGTTCCTGATAATATAAAAAATGAAGTAATTAAAAGTGTAAGAGAAAATAATTTTCGTGATAATATTAAGTTTATGTCTTTAGAATCTTTTAAGAAAAAGGTTATTTTTTCTTATGATGAAAAAACATTATATTCTGTTATGAAAAAGTTCAATCTGTCTTATGATATTTCTTTACTTTATTTAGATAATTTATATTATATTGATGATAGTATAAATACTAAAAAGATGGAGAAACTTATTGAAATAAAAGATTATTTAGACAGTAATAATTTACTTTATTACGATGAACTTTTTAGAGATTATGCCCTTTCCCATGAAATATATTTATATGGTTATGATTATTTAAGTAATTTTGATAGGAAGATACTAGGTAGTTATAATTATCATATTGTAGAGACTAAGAATAGTATTTATGATATTAAAGAAATTTATTATGCAAATTATATTGATGATGAAGTAATATTTGTTGCAAATAAGATAGTTAATTTACTTAAAAAAAATATTGAGATAAAGAACATTAAAGTAATAGCTCCTAGTGTTTATTATAAGAGTATTAAAAGAATTTTTAATTTTTTTCATATACCTCTAAAAGTTGATAAATATGATTTATATAGTATATTATCTATTAAGAATTATGTCGAGAATCTTAATGATTTAGGTATGATAAAAGATGATAATGTTAAAAAAAAGGTATTAGATATTTTTAATAAATATTATTTTGTTGAAGATAAAAATAATGCGAAAGAACTTATTATCCATGATTTAAAAAATACTTATATTGAAGATAATCAGTTATATAGTATTTATGATTATTTTAGTGATGATGATTATATTTTTTTAATGGGTTTTAATAAGGAACTTATTCCATGTGTTTATAGGGATAATGATTATTTTTCTGATAAAGAAAAAATGGCGTTGGGATTAGATATTAGTACTAATCTTAATAGGATAGAAAGGGAGAGGGTAAAGAAAAGAATTCTTGGTATTAAGAATTTAACTATTACTTATATGCTTAGTGATGATGATAATATCTATACTAAAAGTGATATTATTGATGCTTCTAGTAGTTTAATAATTAATAATGAATATGATAATTCAGATATGATGAATAAGGTTTTTCTTTGTGAAAAATTAGATAAATTTACTAAGTATAATATTAAGGAAGAAGGTATGGAGTTTCTTTTTAGTAATTATGATATTAGTTATAAAATGTATGATAATAGATTTAAAGGTATTAATATAGATAATTTTAATAATTATTTAAATGGAAAACTTACTCTTTCTTATACTCATTTAGATGATTATAATAGATGTAAATTTAAATATTACCTTAGTAATATATTAAAAATAAATATAATAAAGAATGATTTTGCTATTATTATTGGCAATGTGTGTCATTATCTTCTTTCTTGTATGGATAATTTGGATTTTGATTTAGATAAGTATTTTGATGATTATATAAAAAAAGAAAGAGCTTTTACGAAAAGGGAATTATTCTTTCTTAATAATGTTAAAGAGGAAATTAATTTTATTATTGATACTTTAAGAAAGCAAATAGAATATTGTTCTTTGGATAGTGAACTTAATGAAGAAAAAGTATTTGTAAATATTGAGAAAAATATTAAAGTTACTTTTATGGGAGTAGTAGATAAAATTAAATATAAGGAAATAGATGGGGTTACATATTTAGCTATTATTGATTATAAGACTGGTACTACTGATATCAGATTAGATAATATTGATTATGGTATTGGGATGCAGCTTCCAATATATTTATATTTATCTAATCATATGAAATTTGATAAGACTAAAGTAATTGGTTTTTATCTTCAAAAGTTACTTGTTACTAATCTTGATAATAAGAAGGATTATTTTGAGGCTAAAGAGGATTCTTTAAAGTTAGATGGTTATTCAATTAATAATGAAAACTTATTAGCATTGTTTGATAGTACTTATAATTCTTCAAAGGTAATTAGGGGAATGAAAACTAGTAGTAAGGGCTTCTATAGTTACAGTAAAGTTTTAAGTGAAGAAGAAATAAATAGTTTGATTGATAAAACTGATAAGATTATAGACAAGACTATAGATGAGATTCTATATGCTGACTTTAATATTAATCCTAAAGTTATTAATGGAGATAATGTAAGTTGTATATACTGTCCATATAGAGATATTTGTTTTAGAACTGAAAAGGATTTAGTATATATCAATACTAGGACTAATGAATAAATATTATTTTTGAGAAAGAGATGAGTATTATGGCATGGACAAAAGAGCAAGAAGAGGCTATTAATATAGAAAATACGAATGTTATTGTATCGGCTGGGGCAGGATCTGGTAAAACGGCTGTTCTAACGGAAAGAGTACTTAGAAAAGTTAAGAATAATGTTCCCATCAGAAGTCTTCTTATTTTAACTTTTACTAAGATGGCTGCTAAAGAGATGAAAGATAGAATAAGAAGTAAGCTTACTAAAGAAGGATTACTAGAGGTATTAGATGATTTGGATAGTGCTGATATTACTACTTTTGATGCTTATTCTTTAGCTTTAGTTAAAAAGTATTATTATTTACTTAATATTAGTGAAAATATTAAGATAATAGATTCTTCTGTTATAGAGTTATATAAAAAGGATACTCTAAATAGTATTTTTGATGAATTATATGATAAGGGTGATGAAGATTTTTTATCTTTAATTAAAGATTATTGTCTTAAAGATGATCGTGAAATATTTGATTATATACTTAATTTAAATAATAAATTAGATTTGAAGCCAGATAAGAAGAAATATTTGAATAGTTATGTAGATATTTATTTTAATGAGGATAAGATTAATAATGATATAGATACTTATATTAACTATATATTTAGCCTTGTTAATAAAATTAGAGAAGATACTGAGTATATTGATGATAGTGATTATTTAGAGAAATTAAATATATCTTTAGAAGAATTATATTCTTGTAATAATTATGATGATATTAAGAGTATAATTGATACTATAAGATTACCTAGATGTGTAAATACGTCAGATATTACAAAGAAATATAAAGAAAAAATATCTGGTACTTTAAAGGAAATTAAGGATCTTAGTTCCTTTGTTAGTGTAGAAGAAATAAAAAGTGGTATTCTATTACTTAAAAATAATGTAAGTGAAATTATTAAGATTATATTACTTCTTGATGATAAAATATCAGAGTATAAGAAAAGATATGATGCTTATGAATATCATGATATTGCTTTTTTAGCAATTAAGCTAGTTCGTGATAATGAAGAAATAAGAGAAGAGATTAAGAATAATCTAAATGAAATATTAATTGATGAATATCAAGATACTAATGATATTCAAGAAGAATTTATTTCTTATATTGAAAATAATAATGTCTATGTAGTAGGAGATATTAAGCAGTCAATATATCGTTTTCGTAATGCTAATCCTTATATTTTTAAAAATAAATATGATAACTATAGTAAAAATATTAATGGACATAAGATTGATTTAAATAAGAATTTTCGAAGTAGGGAAGAAGTGATTAATAATATTAACCTTATATTTGAAAGAATAATGGATGATACATTGGGTGGGGCTTCTTATAGGCAAAGTCATGAGATGATTTTTGGTAATAATACTTATAATAATGAGGGATATAATAATCAAAATAATGATATAGAGGTATACGCTTATGATAATACTAGTTCTTTTTCGAAAGAAGAGGTTGAATCTTTTATAATTGCTAAAGATATTAATGATAAAATAAATAGTAATTATCAAATATTTGATCGGGATTTATCTTCAAATAGAAAGATTCAATATGGTGATTTTGCTATTTTAGTAGATAATAGTAGGTCTTTTGAATTATATAAAAAAATCCTTGAATATAAGGGAATTCCGGTATCGATTTTAAAAGATAGTAATTTAACTGATGGTATATTAATTATTCTTATTAAAAATATTTTATCGTTTATTATTAAAATTAAAGAGAAAAACTTTGATATTGAGTTTAAGAAGCTATTTATGTCGATTGGAAGAAGTTTTCTATTTGAGATAGATGATGATACGTTATTTAACTTCTTTATTAATAATAATTTTTATGATAGTAGTATATATAAAGTAGCTTATGATATTTCATTATTGCTCGAAGATATTTCTCTTAATGAAATAATAGATATTATTATTGAAAAGTATGATATTTATAGTAAATTATTTTTAATTGGTGATTATGAAGAGAATATTTTAAGACTTGATAAATTAAATGATATTATAAATAATCTAAATGATTTAAATTATACTATTTATGACTTGGAGAATTATTTATCTAGAGTAATTGATGATAAAATATCTATTAAATTTAAAGTAGGTAACTCTTCCTCTTCTTCGGTTAAGATTATGACTATTCATGCTTCAAAGGGATTAGAGTTTGGCGTTGTTTATTATGCTAGTTTGTATAATAAATTTAATATAAAAGAGGCTATTTCTAAATTTTCATTTGATGCTAATTATGGTATTGTTATTCCTTATAAGGATAATTTTCTATATAATACAATTTATCATAATTTGAGTTATAAAAATTATCTTAAGGAAAATATAAGTGAGAGAATAAGACTATTTTATGTTGCTTTAACGAGGGCAAGAGAAAAAATGATATTGCTTCTTCCTTATAAAGATAATGAAGATAATGCTATAGGAGATATTGTTGATTTAAGTATTAGGGAAAAGTATAAGTCTTTTAGTGATTTCTTTTATTCAATTAAAATTATTATTAACAAGTATATTAAAAATATAGATATTGATAATTTATCTTTGACAAAAGATTATAATATTTTAAAGACTGATAATATTCATGGGTATATTGAAAATAGTGATGTTAAGTTAAATGTTAAGGAGTTAGATATTTTTTCTTTAAAAAAGGAAAATAGTTCTTTTTCTAAAAAGAGTTATAATTTAATTACTAAAAAAGAAGGAGAAATGTTGGAAAAGGGAAGAAAATTACATAGATTATTTGAATTAATAGATTTTAAAAATATTCCTGATAATTTAAATGATGAAGAGAAATTAATTATTAATAATTTTATAGATAAGATAGATTTAAACTATTTAAATGTTTATAAGGAATATGAATTCGTTTATGATAAAGATAATTTGTCTTATCATGGTATTATTGATTTGTTATTGGAATATGAAGATAGTATTAGTATTATTGATTATAAATTAAAAAATATTAATGATATTGAGTATTTGAAGCAATTAAATGGATATAAGGATTATATTCAAAAATTATTTAAAAAGGATGTTAATATCTATCTATATTCAATTTTTTCTGATGTTTTAGAAGAACAGTAAATTAATATTTATTGTCATGTTTTTAGTAATTATATTTCAATATGATTTTTTTAGAAATAAACTATTGTTAAATAAAAAAAAATATGATAGAATTATTTTATAAGATAAAAAGTAGAGGATGATTATTAATGAGTAATGTTAGGAAAAAATATCTATTGATATTGGCTTTTATTATTATAATTTTTTTAGCGATAATTGGATCTTCTTATGCTTGGATTAAGTTTCGTAGTGTTAATGATGCTACTGCTAATATAAGAGCTTGTGTTCCTATTGTTAATTTTACTGGTGGTTCCACTATTAATGGTGTAGGATTAAAGCCAGTATCAAGGAAAGAAGATGGTCTTAGTAAGAATATATCAGTTAATTTGACTACTAATTGTGATGGTGATACTGGTATTCTTAATCTTAAAATGAAACTTAAGCTTTTTCCTCAAGCTTTAGCTCATTCTTCTTTTAAATGGGAATTATATAAAAATTCTTCTTCTACTGCTTTAGCTACTGGTAATTTTGCTAATAATGCACAGGGAGATATTATTACTATGGTTAGTAATGAGGTTATTTCTTCTACAGTGAATAATTATACATTATACTTATACATTGATGGAACAATTGGTAAAAATCCTTTAACTATGATGGGACAGTCATTCGTTATTGAAGTTTTTGGAGAAGGAACAGGAGCAATTTATAATGAATATACAATGGCTCAAAAAAGTATTAGTGCTTCAACTGATCCATTTTGGGGAAGTCCTATAAATGCTAATCAAGTAAAAAGTATTACTTTTACTTCTATCAATGATAAACCAGCTAGTGTTGATGGTGAGTATGACTTATCTGCAAATACTATAGGTGATGTAGTAATGTGGTATGTTCAAAATGGAACTGGTACTGATGCTCAGTCTAACACTATAAATTTGTATGATGTTTATGTTGCTAGTAGGGAAAATGAACATAATGTTATGGCTAGTCCTGACATATCAGGTTTGTTTGCTAATCTATCTAACTGTACTTCAATTGATGCGAGAGGTTTAAATACAAGAAATGTTACAAATATGACAAATCTTTTCATAAATGATTCGTCATTGACTACTGTACAGTTAAACTTTGATACATCAAATGTAACAAGTATGAAGGCGATGTTTCAAGGTTGTAGTGGTTTTACTTCACTTGATTTATCAAGTTTTGATACGTCAAAGGTAACTGATTTGAGTTCAATGTTTTATGGGTGTACTAAGCTTATTAGTTTGAATATATCTAGTTTTAATACATCTAATGTAACTGATATGTCTGCTATGTTTGATAATTGTCAAAAAATAGAAAGTATAGATGTTAGTGGATTTGATACATCTAAAGTAACTACTATGAGAAATATGTTCTTTTGCTGTGTTAAGGTTAGTGTTTTGGATCTAAGTAATTTTAATACATCTAATGTAACTGATATGTCTGCTATGTTTCAAGGAAATGCTTCTTTAACTAATATAATATTTGGAAATAATTTTAATACTGCGAATGTTACAGATATGAGTAATATGTTTAAAGATTGTACACATATAAAAAGTTTAGATTTAAGTAATTTTAAAACAGTTAATCTTGCAAATGCTCAATATACGTTTTATAATATGTCAAATGTAGAGACAATCTATGTTTCTGATTGGTGGGTAACAGATAGTATTACTTCTAGTGCTGATATGTTTGCTTTGGATGCTAAACTTCCTAATTATGATGCGAGTGTTATTGATAAGACTAATGCTCATTATAATACTGGTGGATATTTAACATATAAAGCTCATGCTTAAAAATAAAGTATTAATATAATAAACCTTACTTTGAAAAAGTAAGGTTTTTGTGTACATAATATATATGGTGGAAAGTTACTATTACTATATTAAGAATAGAAGAAATAATTAGACTGTTCATACCTATTTTTAATAAACTAAATATTATGAGAGATAGTATTTTTATGATTCCACCGTATAGTGTGCCTTTCATTGCTTCTTTAGATAAATTCATACCATTTAAAGTACTAGTTAGAGGTGCTTGAATATAGTGGAGAAGAAAGAATATTGAGGTTATTCTAATGTATTTTATTCCAAGAGTAGTATTATATATTAGTTTTAAAAGAGTATCAGGTATAAGAATAAATAGTAGTGTTGAAGGTATTCCGATAAGGAGGGAAAAGTAAATTGCTTCTTTTATTTTCTTTTTTGTATAAGTATAGTTTTTGTTGGCATAACTATTTGATATTACTGGTAGTATAGCAGATGATATAGCTAAGGTAAAAAAAGAGGGAAGAAGGAGTAGTGGGTAGACATATCCATTAATAATACCATATTCTAGTGTTATATAATCTTTAGTATACCCGACATATGATAAGACATTAGTTAAGATAATTGGTTCTAAAAAGTAAACTAATGATCCTATTAATCTAGCAGTTGTTGTTGGAATAGATATACCTAGTATCTCTTTTAGAATTGGATGGGTAATTGTGAAATCTTCTTTTTTTATTTTTTCTTTAGGAAGAAAGAATAATAATGTTACAATGGATAAACCTTCACTTATTATATTTATTAAGACGACGGAGGTAACTGCTATTGTTAGAGAGTATTTCATCATATGAGATATTAATAAATAGGTGAGAGCAAGTCTTACTAACTGTTCTATAATATTAGAAATGGTGCAAGGTAGTACTTTTTCTTTACCAAAGAAATATCCCTTTATTATACTTGATATTGCTATAAAAGGAAGAGTAGTTCCAATGGCAATTAGTGGGTAATAGGTATTTTTATTATGGAGGAGATTATTTGCTAAATATGGTGATATGATTATTAAGATTAGAATTAATAATAAATTATATATTAGTATTAAAAAGGTAGTGGGAATTATTATTTTCTTACTGCTTTTTTTCTTTTCTGATACTAATTTTGTTATGGCTACTGGTACTCCTAAATTACATAAAGTTATAAATAGATTAAAAGTGGGAAGAACTAACATATAAAGGCTTATTCCTTTAGTACCAATTGTTCTTGTTAAAACTATCTTAATAATCATACCTAATATTTTAGTAATAAAGCCTCCTATTGTTAGGATAATAGTGGATTTGATAAATTTGTTTTTCATATTTAAATATATGTTTTAAAAAAATAAAAAAGTATAAAAATAAAAGATATATTAATACTATTAATGGTGATTTTAATGAATAAAGACAAGTATAAGAAGATTGTTGATAAATATACTCCTAAAGAGGATGTTATAAAAAATGCTTTAATTTCTTTTTTTGTTGGAGGTCTAATAGGTGTTTTAGGAGAAGCACTTTTAAGGGGATATATGATGTGGCTTAATATACCAAGAAAGGAATCTGGTATATTAGTTACTCTAACTTTTATAACAATTGCTTCAGTACTTACTGCTTTTGGTGTATTTGATGTAATTGTATCTAAAGTTAAGGCTGCTCTTTTTATTCCTATTACTGGTTTTGCTCATTCAATGACTAGTGCAGCTTTAGATTATAAACATGAAGGTTTAGTTCTTGGAATAGGGGCTAATATTTTTAAACTAGCTGGTACGGTAATATTATATGGAGTAGTATCAGTATATATTTTTGGATTACTTAGATTAATTGTTATGGGAGGATAATATGACAAATAAATATAATAGTACTTATATTATGGATACTTATACTATATGTGGTCCTTATGAAAGTAAGGGACCGCTTGCTAGATATTTTGATAAGAAATATACGGATGATTTATATTTTGGAGAAAAGACATGGGAACAGGCAGAAGTACATCTACTAAAAGAGGCTAATTCTAATATTATGAAAAAAAATAAATTAAAACAGGAAGATATTGATTTAATTGTTTCAGGAGATTTACAAAATCAGATAGCAGCTTCTGATTATATGGGAAGAGAATTTAATATTCCTTTTATAGGAATATTTGAGGCATGCGCTACGAGCGGTGAAGGCTTGGCTATTGGAGCATCTTTTATTGAAGGGGGACTTGCTAAAAAGGTAATAGTAAGTACTTCTAGTCATAATATGACTGCTGAAAAACAGTTTCGTAATCCTACGGAATATGGTGCTCCGAAAAAGAAAACCGCTACTTTTACTGCAACTGGTGCGGCTTCTGTTATACTAACTAATCAAAAGAGTAAAATAAAAATTGAATCTTCAACCATTGGGAGAGTAATGGATCTTGGTGTTAATGATGTTAATCATATGGGAGCAGTAATGGCTCCTGCTGCGGGAGATACAATCTATAGGCATCTAAAAGACATGAAAAGAGATGCTTCTTATTATGATTTAATACTTACAGGAGATTTAGGAATTTATGGTGAGAAGATATTAAGAGATTATATGAAGACAAATTATAATATTGTTCTAGGAGATAATTATCATGATGATGGAACACTTCTTTATGATTTAGGAAAGCAACCAGTATTTGCTGGAGCATCTGGTCCTGTTTGTTCTGGACTTGTAAATTTTGGGTATATATATAAAGAGATGCTTAAAGGCACATATAAAAAAGTACTTATTGTTCCTACCGGAGCAATATTTTCACCGACAATGGTTTTTCAGAAAGAGTCAATACCAAGTATAGCTAATGCTATCAGTTTGGAGGCATTATTATGATGACTTTTGTTTATGCATTCTTATTTTGTGGTACGATATGTTTAATAGCTCAACTAATACTCGATAATACTAAACTTACTCCTGGTCATATTACTTCTTTATTTGTTGTAATAGGAGCTGCTCTTGATGTTTTTGGTATCTATGATAAGTTTGTTTTATATGCTGGAGCAGGAGCACTTCTTCCAATAACTTCTTTCGGGCATTTACTTATTCATGGTGCTATGGATGTGGCTCATGATATTGGTCCTTTAGGACTTGCTTTAGGTATCTTTAATTTAACTAGTGCTGGTATATCTATTGCTTTAGTATTATCATTTATCCTGGCTTTATTATTTAAACCAAGAGATTAGTCTATCTTTTTACTATTATTTCTGATATAATAAAGACGAGGGATATATTATGGAAATAGTAAATAGAAAAGCAAGATTTGATTATGAAATTGAGGAAGAGTATGAAGCAGGTATTGTCCTTACTGGAACAGAAATAAAAAGTATTAGAGAAGGTAAAGCTAATATAAAAGATAGTTATGCCATTATAAAAAATAATGAAATATATTTACTTAATACTTTTATTTCTGAATATAGGGAGGGGAATAGATTCAATCATGAAGAGACTAGAACTAGAAAACTTCTTCTTCATAAAAAAGAAATATATAAATTAAGAGATAAATTAGAAATAGAGGGTTATACTTTAATACCACTTAAGATATATTTTGTAAGAGGTAGAGCTAAGGTGTTAGTTGGAGTAGCTAAAGGTAAGAAACTATATAATAAAAAAGAAACAATAAAAGAAAGAGATATTAAAAGAGAACAGGATAGGTATATGAAATATAATGGATGATGTTATTAAGAGAACTAAAGAATTAATACAGGTATTAGATGGTAGTGATTTGATTCGTAATTTAGAACGATATAAAGCTAGAATAATGGTTAAAAAGAACTTATTAGAATTAATATATAAATATAATAATTCTTTTGATGATTATGAAAAGTTATCTTTAAAAAAGGAAATATTTAAAGATAATGATTATAAAGAATATATGAAATATTATAATGAATTATTATATTATGTATTAAAGATTAATCATAAGTTTAAGTCGTATATCAAAGAAAGAAGTTGTTAATATTGAGAGTAATAAGTGGTTATTTAAAAGGGAAAAAAATTGAAGGCTATAATACTATAGGTACTAGACCTACTATGGACAGAGTTAAAGAAAGTATGTTCGCTAGTATTCAAGATTATATAAAAAACTCAGTAGTCCTAGATCTATTCTCTGGTAGTGGTTCTCTAGGTATTGAAGCTCTTTCTAATGGCTCTAAAACCTGCTATTTCGTAGATAATGGTAAAGAAATATTAAGTATATTAAGAAAAAATATCAATATTTTAAATATTCAAGATAAAAGTACTGTTCTAAATAAAGATTATAAAGAATCACTATTGTATTTTAAAAATAATAATATTAAGTTTAATATTATTTTAGTAGATGCTCCTTATAAATTACAAGTAATGGAAGAAGTAATTAAACTAGTTAATGAATATAATCTTCTATTGGATGATGGACTTTTAGTTTTGGAATATAGTTATGATACTTTAAAAGATAAATATAATAATCTAGTGCTTTACAAAAACAAAAAGTACGGAGATAAATATGTAAATATTTACAAAAAGATAGTTGACTAACTATCTTTTTTTTGCTACAATTATGTTGTATAAAATAAAGGAGGAAAGAAAAAATGAAAAGATTAAATAAGAAAGGATTTACATTAATAGAATTATTAGCTGTTATCGTTATATTAGCAGTTGTTATGGTTGTAACTATACCATCAGTACTAAATTCAATGGCAAGTGCTAGACAAAAACAATTAGAAAA
>CAMVMQ010000020.1 GCA_947168625.1 uncultured Caryophanales bacterium | reverse complement strand
TGGTAGATAATATTATTTTAAATAAATTATTGATATTAAAGAAAAAGCAATTAATTGCTTTTTTCTTTTACTAATTTATGATAGAATTATATATGTAAGAGAGGTATTTAAATGGGATTAATAATAGGTTGTCATGTATCATTTAAGAATGATAGTCAGATGATTGGTAGTGTTAATGAGGCTTTAAGTTATAATGCTAATACATTTATGTTTTATACTGGTGCTCCTCAGAATACTAGAAGGGGAGAGATTGATTTAAAGAAGAAAGAGGAAGCTCTTAAGATTATGGAGGATAATGGTATTGATATAAATAAAGTTATTGTTCATGCTCCATATATTGTAAATTTAGCTAATAGGGAGAACTTTGATTTTTCTGTATCATTTCTTAAGGAAGAAATTGAAAGATGTAATAGACTTGGTATTAGGTATATGGTTCTTCATCCTGGATCTGCTGTTTCTTCTTCAAGAGAAGATGCTATTAAGAGTATTAGTGATGGACTTAATTTTATCTTAGATAATGATTATGATGTTAAAATATTACTAGAAACAATGGCTGGTAAGGGTAATGAAGTTGGTAGAAATTTTGATGAATTAAAAACTATAATTGATAATGTTAAATATAAAGATAAGATAGGAGTATGTCTTGATACTTGTCATCTTAATGATGCTGGTTATGATATTAGTGAATTTGATAAAATACTAGATGAATTTGATAATAAGATTGGTATTAAATACATAGGCTGTGTTCATGTTAATGATAGTAAGAATATTATAGATAGTCATAAAGATAGACATGAAAATATTGGATTAGGTACTATTGGGTTTGATAATTTAATTAATGTTATATACAATAATAGATTAGAGAGTGTTCCTAAAATATTAGAGACTCCTTATGTTAGTAGGGATGATAATAGTAAGGAAAGAGAATATCCTCCATATAAGTATGAGATTGCTATGATTAGAAATAAAATATTTGATAAGGAACTTATAGATAAAATAAGAAAAGATAATACGCGAAATTAGTTTTCGCGTATTTGTTTGGTAAATATATCTATTTTGTCTTTGAATTTAATATATAGATTTTCAATTTTACTATAAGTAAGAGGTCTTACTTTACTTTTAATTTCTTCTAAAATATTTTTAGGATTACCAAATAGAATAGTTTTATAATTAGATTTAATATAAGTATATATTAAATCTAATTCCTCATTATCAAGTATTATTCCTTGTTTTATAGAAAACTTATTTATATCTTCTTTAGTCATTCTATTTACATATTCTGTAATTAAATAAATATTCATAATTTCACCTAATAAAGTTTATGTATATTTTCTTTGTTTATGATATAATAATTAAAGAGGGAATATGAAAAAGAAAAAAATAAGTAATAATAGTAATAAGTTATTAGAAGTTAAGAAAAAGAAGAAACCTATTAATAAGAAAAAAAAGAAAAGTAATAAGAATCTTTTTGAGGTAATGGATAAGAGATATAAAATAATTGCTTTTGTTTTTTCTCTATTATATCTTGTTATTGGAATAAGACTATTTTATCTTCAGGTGTTAAAAAATGATGAATATAAAGAAAGGCTTGCATATTCTACTGAGAAGACTATTGAGAGTACTAGTGCTCCAAGAGGAAGAATATATGATAGGAATTATAATTTGCTTGTAGATAATGAAGCAATTAAAACTATTTATTATAAAAAACAAGATGGTATTAAAACTAAAGATGAAATTAATCTTGCTTATACTATTAGTGATAATATTGATGTTGATTATTCTAAAGTTGATGATACTAAACTTAAAAATTTTTATTATAAGGGCCATTATGAAGAGTGTAGGAAAAAGATTAAGAATAAAGAATGGGACTTATATGAAAAGAGAAAGCTTAATGATAGTGATATTATTGATTTGATATTTGAAAGAATTAATGATGAGGTAAATTCTTTTGATGAAAGAGATAAAGAAGCTGCTTATATTTATTATTTAATGAATAAAGGTTATTCTTATTCAGAGAAGGTTATTAAAAATAAGGATGTTACTGATACTGAGTATGCTTATATTAGTGAGAATATTGATAATTTAATGGGATTTAATACGAAATTAGATTGGGAAAGGGTATATTTATATGGAGATACTTTTAAATCAATATTAGGAAGTGTTTCATCTAATAGTCAGGGTATTCCTGAGGAACTAGCGGATACTTATTTAAAAAAGGGTTATTCTTTAGATGATCGAGTAGGTATATCATATTTAGAATATCAGTATGAAGATTATTTAAAGGGTACAAAAGCTAAATATCATTTATTATCTGATAATAGTTATGAACTAGTAAAAGAGGGTGAAAGAGGTAGTGATATTGTTTTAACTATTGATATTAATCTTCAGAAGTATTTAGAAGATGTTTTAGCTAATGAAGTATATAATGCTAAGGGAGAACCAGGTACTAATTATTATAATCGTTCTTTTGCTATTGTATCTGATCCTAATACTGGAGAAATACTTGCTATGGGTGGTAAACAGGTAGTAGAGGATAATGGTACTAAGAAGATTATTGATTATACTCCGGGTATTGTTACTCTTCCAGTTACTCCAGGTAGTATTGTTAAAGGAGCTTCGATGTTAGTAGGATATAAGTATGGTGCTATCGATATTGGCTTTAGGATACTTGATGAATGTATTAAGATTAAGGATACTCCATTGAAATGTTCATGGCGTACAATGGGATATATTGATGATATTTATGCTCTTCAGTATTCTTCAAATGTTTATCAATATAAAATAGCCATTAAAGTAGGAGGAGGATCTTATAATTATAATGAAGGATTATCGATAGATGAGAGTGCTTTTGATAAATATCGAAATATGTATGCTTCTTTCGGACTAGGTGTTAAAACTGGTATTGATCTTCCAGTAGAAAGTTTAGGATATATGGGTAAAAGTAGACTTCCTGGTCATTTACTTGATTTTTCAATTGGTCAGTATGATACTTATACACCAATTCAATTATCTCAGTATATTAATACTCTTGCTAATGGAGGAACGAGATTAAAGCCATATTTATTGAAAGAAGTGTATAAAGCTAGCGATAGTAAAGAGAAATTTGGTTCTTTAATATACAAGAGTGAAAAGGAAGAACTTGGTAAGGTTGATATTGATGATAAATATATGAATAGAGTTCATGAAGGCTTTTCAGCAGTTGTATCTAGAGGACTAGGTTATGGTTATATGGGTAGTTATACAAATTCAGCGGGTAAAACTGGTACTAGTCAGAGTTTTATTGATACTGATGGTGATAATAAAGTAGATACTGAGACTATTACTTCTTCTTTTGTTGGGTATTCACCTGCGGAAAATCCTAGAATGAGTATAGTTGTAGTGTCTCCTGATGTTAGTGTGCCAGATGCTAGTACTTCGGCAGTTACTAAGAGAATATCATCTCAGATAGTAAATAAATACTATGACTTGGGAATGTGAGATAATTAAATAAAAAAGAGTTTAAACTCTTTTTTTGTTTATACCAAGAATTGCTCCTAACATGGAAAGGAGAATTAAAATAATAAAGAAGATTATACTAGAAAGATTTATTTGTTTAAGAATAATACTTATTATTAAGAAAATAATTGACCAGATACCAGCATATTTTAATCCTTCAATGTATCCTTTTTTATTACTTGCTTTACCTAAGATAAAGCTTCCTATCATTGTACTTATTAGTGGAATAATATAAATAATAATATCTAATACTTTACCATTTATTATATTAAAGTAATTTAAAATAGTAATAATAATAGAACTAATTAAGATTATTCCAAGAGTATAAAGTGAGCTTTTTAAATAGTATTTCATATAATCACCACTAAATAATACGTAATTGTATAAAAAAATATTCTTTATAACATAATGATAATGGTGATAATATGATAAGTGTAATTATAAGAACTATTTTCTTTTATGTTTTTATTATAATAATATATCGAATTATGGGTAAAAGGGAATTGGGACAGTTAAATATTGTTGATTTAGTTGTAACTCTTTTAATAGCGGAATTAGCGGTTATTAGTATTGAAAATTATAATAAATCATTATTGTATTCGATTGTTCCGATAACTATTTTAGTTCTATTAGAGTGTATTTTATCTTATCTAAGTTTAAAGAAACCTAAATTTAGAATTCTCTTGGATGGTAATCCTTCAGTTATTATTAAAAACGGAAAGATTAATTATAATGAAATGTTAAAGCAAAGATATAATTTAGATGATTTATTAGTACAATTAAGAGATAAAGGATATCGTAGTATTGAAGAGATAGAATATGCTATATTGGAAGGCTCTGGTACTTTGTCAGTATTTCCTTATGCAAGTGGAAAAAGTCCTCTTCCTCTTCCACTGATACTAGATGGTGATATTCAATTAGATACAATTAAACACTTAAAAAAAGATAAGAAATGGGTATATGATTTTTTAGATAAAAAAGATATTAAACTTCAAGATGTTTTCTTTGCTTTTTATAAAGATAAAAATATATTTATTATAAAAAATGATGATTTAATATAAATATTTGGTACTTTTTTCCTATATCTCACATAAGTTATGGTGAGGGGTGATATCTTTGTCAGCATATAAAGAAATAGTTACTAAGGCTGTAGTCGGAAAGGGTAAAAAGTATTATCGTAATACTTATAGTATTGATACTGGTACAAAAGTAGATACTGTACTAGGGGCATGGGTTATAAATCATAAGTTTTCTGGTAAAGAAATTAATAAGAAAATAGAGATAGATGGCTCTTATGATGTTAATTTATGGTATTCTTATGATGATGATACTAAGACATCAGTTATTACTAAAAGTATTCCTTATACTGAGGTAGTATCAGTTGTTCAGAAAGAAACTACTGATACTGGTGAAAAGGATATTATAGTTAGATGTTTAAAAGGACCTTCTTGTATTTCTGCTAAAGAAGACGGTAATAATATTGTAATTGATATTGAAAAAGAATTGGGAGTTGAGATAGTTGGTGATACTAAGGTTAAAATAGCTATTGAAGAAGATGAAGAACCATGGGATGAAATTAAAGATGATGAAGTTAAAGAAGAAGATTTAAAAAATATTGATAATGAAGTAAAAGAAGATTATCTTAAAGAAGAAAGTAAATAGTCTTCTTTTATTTTTGCTATAAAACTATTTATAAGTATAAATGTGTGAAAGGGGAGAATTTTTTTTACTTTTTTTCGAAAAACTTAGAAAAATAACCTATAAATGTTGTATATAGTTTGTGAGGAGGTAGAATGAAAAAAAGTTTAATTATTCTTCAAGAAGGAAATAAAGATTGCGGTGCGGCATGTCTTTTATCAATCATTCGTTATTATGGAGGTGATATATCATTAGAAAGATTGATAAATCTAACTAAGACGGGTAAAGATGGTACAAGTTTTTATAATTTGAAGGAGGCAGCAGAAAATATAGGGCTTAATGTGTATGCTTATGTTTCAGATAATATTGTTAAAATAAGTGACATGAATGTGCCTTTTATTGCCCAAATAAAAAGAGATAACTATATGCATTTTGTTGTTGTTTATAGTGTTAGTGAAACTAAAGTATTAATTATGGATCCTGCTAGAGGTAAAGTAGTTATGGATTTATTTGATTTTACAGGTATTTGGACAGGCAATATTATGGTTTTTGATAAAAATAAAAGTCTTCCTATATGTAGTAATGAAAGAACACTTAATAAAATAATTATTAATGTACTTATTTTAAATAAAAAACTACTTATTTTTCTTTTTATTCTAAGTTTGATCTTTACTTTTCTTTCTTGTCTTTCTTCTTTTTACTCGCAAATTATCTTTGATAATGTTATAGATACTACTACTAGTAATTTAATTGTTGTAACTATTTTGTTCTCCATTTTGTCTATAGTAAAAACAGTTACAAATTATTTAAGGAATTTTTTGATTGTTTATCTTAATCAAAAATTAGATGTTAGTATTATCTTAAATGCTTTTAGTAAAATAATTCTACTTCCTTTTTATTACTATAAAAATAAGACGACTGGTGAAGTTCTTTCAAGACTTAGTGATTTGTTTTCAGTAAAAAATTTTATCTCTAAAGTTATGGTTAGTATCTTTTTAGATGGTATTATCTTTATTATATCATCTTTAATAATTTATTTATTAAGTCCTAAAATACTATTTATACTTTTATTAATTACTTTTATTTATTTAATTATAATTATTATCTTTAATTATCCAATTAAAATGTTAACAAAATGTCTTCAAGAGAAATTATCTTTAGTAAATAGTTATATTGTTGAAACAATAAATGCATATGAAAGTATTAAGGGATTAAATATAGAAGATAATATTATTCTTAATTTTTCTAAGAAATATTCTAATCTCTTAAATGTTTCTTATCAGAAAGATAGTATGGAAAATTTAATGAATTTCTTTAAAGAAATAGTAACTGATTTGGGACTATTATTTGTTGGTTATACCTCGATTAGACTAATTATTAATGATACTCTTTCTATGGGGAATTACATGAATATTACGCTTCTTTCTAGTTATTTGATTTATCCTGTTAGAAGTATTATTGATGTCTTAGGGGAATATCATTTTATTCAAAATGCTATTATTAGGGCAAATAATTTACTTGGTGTTGAAGAAGAAGAAGTATATGATAAACATTTATTGGATGTATATGGAAAGATAAGTTTTAATAATTTAACTTATTCTTATAACAATAAATATAATGTTTTTGAAGATATTAGTTTTAATATTAATAAGGGTGATAGGGTATTAATACTTGGTTCATCTGGGTGTGGTAAGTCGACAATTATGAAACTAATCTACAAATATTATTCTTGTCCTAGGGATAAGATTTATATTGATGGTTATGATTTAAATGATTATAGTTTAAGTGATATAAGAAATAAAATAACTTATATTTCACAAAATGAAATTATTTTTACTGGAAGTATTAAAGAAAATATTATTTTAGGAAGAAATGTTTTAGAAGAGGAGTTTCAGAAAGTAGTTAAACTAGTATATGTAGATGAAATAGTAAAAGATATTTCTTTGGGATATGATTATATGCTTGAAGAAAATGGTGTTAATATATCTGGAGGTCAAAGGAGAAGAATAATACTAGCTCGTAGTTTACTTAAAAATAGTAATATTATTATGATTGATGAGGGGTTTAATGAAATTGATAGTGTCCTGGAAAGGAAGATACTTTTAAATATTTTTAAAGAGTATGAAAGTGTTACCTTTCTAATTATTTCACATAGGAAGGATAATATTGATTTGTTTAATCGTTTAATTAAACTGGAAGATGGTCATTTAAAAAGTTATAAAAGAGGTGATGTATGAAATATTCTATATCTAGTGGTATCATATTAAATAGAAAAGTTGAGCCTTTAATATATTTGTATATAATGATTATTATTGTAATAATACTTTCCTTAATTATATTTATAACATTATTTCATTATAAGACATTTTATAAGGTAAGGGCAGTAATAGACAGTGAAGATAACCACTATTATGTAAGAGTCTATATTCCTCTTGATGATGTTAAATATATAATTGATAATAATTCTTTATATATTGATAAAAAGAATTATGCTTATATAATTAGAAGTGTTGATAAAGAGTATTTAACAGATAACTTAAATACATATGAAGTAATCTTATTAGATATTGATTTGCCTAAGAAATATCGCTATCAAAATCTTAATTTATCATTAGAATTTTTAAAAGAAGATAAAAGAATAATTGATTATTTGATAAGGAGGTAGAAGATGTTTGAACTTAAAAATGAGGAAATGAAGAAAGTAACAGGGGGAGCTGATCCAATACTAGTTACTAGTATTGTTGGATTAGTTATAACTTTTATTATTGGGGCATTCCATGGTTATTCTAATCCAGAGTCTTGTCGTAATTGAGAGAGGAGAATATTATGCGTGAATTAAGAAATGAGGAAATGAAAAAAATTGATGGAGGAACTGGTACTTTTACTGCTACTATGTTAGGAGCTATTTATAAAATTATTCAAACTATTTATAATATTGGAGATGCTTTTGGCAGTTCAATAAGAAGGGTAGTTGAGGATAAAAATTGTACTCTATAAGTTTATTTAGACAAGAGAGGAGCATTTTTATCCTCTTTTTTCTTTTTTTAATCGTATTTATTAAAAAATATATTGTAAAATATGTCAAAAAATGTTATAATTCAGGTTGGAAAAAGCGGAAGGAGGGATAGAATGTCAGCAGGAACTAAAGTAACAGTTAGTGTTCGTAATAATGATGTTGAATTTGCTTTAAGAAAATTTAAGAATCAAGTAGCACGTAACGGTAATCTCTCTAAAGCTAAAGAAAGGGCAGAAGGTTATAAGAAACCCGGAGTTAGATTAAAAGAAGAAAAGAAAAAGAATACTATTAATTCAAGAAGAAATGCTCGTAGGAATAATTATTAAGGAGATGACTTTATGAATTTATCTGAAAAAATTAATAATGATTTAAAAGAAGCAATGAAAAATAAAGATTCTTTTAAACTATCTGTAATTAGAATGGTTAAAGGAGCAATGCAACTAGCTAAAAAGAATCCACGTGAAGAATTAACTGACGATGATATTATTGATGTTTTATCAAAACAAATTAAAATGAGAAAAGAAGCTATTGCTCAGTTTGAAGAAGGTGGAAGAGTAGACCTAGTGGAGCAGAATAAAAAGGAAATAGAAATACTTTCTTCTTATATGCCAGAAGAGATGAGTGAAGAAGAACTTCAAGAGACTATTGATAAGGTATTTGAAGAAGTTAAACCATCTAGTCAAAAAGACATGGGTCTTGTTATGAAGACTATTACTCCTCTAGTTAAAGGAAGAGTTGATATGTCGCTAGTTAGTAAATTAATTAAGGAAAGACTTTTATAGTCTTTTTTTGTATCGTTTTATAATTATTTGCATAGTATATAGTAACATAAGTATTTCTTATGTTTTAATATATATTTAGTCCTCCTAGGTGAGGACTTTTTTTGAATAAAGTACTTGCATTTTATTTAAAAGATAGTATATAATGTTACAGAAGGAAAGGAAGGATTCTCTTGAATAAAAAGTTAGTAATTGTGGAGTCTCCACATAAGAGTAAAACAATTGAAAAGTATTTAGGAAGTGATTATAAAGTAGTTTCTTCTGTAGGACATATTAGAGATTTATCAACTTCTGGTAAATATGGTTTTGGTGTTGATGTTGATAATAATTTTAAACCTGATTATAAAATAATAAAAGGAAAAAACAAACTAGTAAAAGATCTAAAAAAAGATGTAAAAGATTCTAGTTTTGTATATCTTGCTACCGACCCTGATAGAGAGGGAGAGGCTATTAGTTGGCATCTTTATGATACTTTAGGTTTAAAAGATGATGATTATAAGAGAATTGTTTTTAATGAGATAACTAAAAATGCTGTATTAAATTCTTTTGAACATGCTAGAAAGATTGATGATAATTTAGTTAAATCACAGGAGACTAGAAGAATTCTTGATAGAATAATTGGTTTTAGATTAAGCAAGTTAATGCAGTCTAAGACTGGTGGTAAAAGTGCTGGACGTGTTCAATCAGTGGCTTTAAAGTTGATAGTAGATAGAGAAAGAGAAATAGAAGCTTTTATTCCTGAAGACTACTATGAAATTGATGCTCACTTTAATGATTTTGATGCTAAGTTAGATACTTATAATCATAAGAAGATTGAGATTAAAGATGAATCTTCTGCTAAAGATATTTTAGGTAAACTATCTAATGCTTTTAAAATTGAAAGCATTGATAAGAAAGAAAAAGCTAAGAAAAGTAAGCCTCCATTTACAACTAGTACTATGCAGCAAGAAGCATCAATTAAACTTGGCTTTAGTTCTAAGAAGACAATGAGTATTGCTCAGAAATTATATGAAGGTATAAATATTGGTACGGAGACTGTCGGCCTTATATCTTATATGCGTACTGATTCAATTAGATTAAGTGATGAATTTATTAAAAGTACTTATGCTTTTATTAAGGATAAATATGGTAGTGACTATGTTGGTTATGTTAAAAAGACTAATAAAACAGAGAATGTTCAAGATGCTCATGAAGCAATTAGACCTACCTCTATTAATAGAGAACCTGATAAAATTAAGGAGTTTTTAACTAATGATGAATATAAACTATATAAATTAATTTATATTAGAGCATTATCTTCTTTAATGAAAGATGCTAAAGTAGAGGCTACTACGGCTATATTAGGTAATAATAATTATCAGTTTAAGACGACTGGACAAGTTCTAATTTTTGATGGTTATTTAAAAGCATATAGTATATATGAGGATTCAGAAGATAAAATCTTACCTGATTTTTCCAATTATAAGAGTAATGTAGTTGTAGCAAACGATATTGATTATACTAAACATACAACTAAGCCTCCTAGTAGATATACTGAAAGTAAACTTATTAAAGAGATGGAAGAGTTAGGTATTGGAAGGCCGTCAACTTATGCTAAAACAATTGAGACAATTATTGAAAGGGCTTATGTTAAATTAGTCGAGAAAAAGTTTGTACCAACTGAAATTGGAATTGAAACTACCGATAAGCTTCAGGAATTCTTTAAGGATATTATTAATGTGGAATATACAAAAAATATGGAAGATGATTTGGATAAAATTGCTGATGGTGATTTAGAGTGGACTAAACTACTTAATATGTTTTATCAAGACTTTGAACCAAAAGTTAAGGTTGCCTTTAATGAAATGGAAAAGAAAGCACCGGAAGAAACGGGAGAATCTTGTCCTAATTGTGGTAGTCCTCTTGTAATTAAGCAAAGCAAATATGGTAAGTTTGTTGCTTGTTCTAATTATCCTACTTGTAAATATATTAAACCAAGTGAGAAAAGAGAAGCTAAGGAAATAATGCCATGTCCAAAGTGTGATGGTAAAGTAATTGAAAGAAAAACTAAAAGAGGTAAAGTTTTTTATGGATGTTCTAACTATCCTAAATGTGATTTTGCTTCTTGGGATGAACCTATAGAAGAGAAGTGTCCTAATTGCGGTGGTATACTTACTAAAAAGAAGGATAATATTAAATGTTTAAATTGTGATTATACAAGATAAAGTATATAAATTAATTTCTATATACTTTTTTCTTGACTTTCTATCAATTTATGATAATATATATGACAATTAAAGGAAGTGAACTAATGCCCTTATCATATATTATCCTAAATGTAATGAAGTTGCTTAGGGAACATAAAAAGAATGCTGTATTATCAAGAAATAAAATCGAGAGTATTATTGATGATTTTTTTAGTTTTTACTCTCTTACTGATGAAGTAAGAATTAATTATGATTTAGATGAAAAAATAGATTCCTTCTTGAATGAATATCGTAAGTATTTTTATGAGATTGATAGTAATATTATTTTAATGAGAAATGTTAGTACTGTTGTAATAGATGATTTAATTGAATTATCTTTTTGTGATATGGATCGTGAAGTGGGAATGCTTTTGGCTATGTACTTTCGCTCTAATATTGATTTATATTCTTTAATTGGCATTAAAATTGAGAAGGAATTATATGTGACTCTTAGTGATTTTGAATATAGTATAGAGCTTGCTTATGTAAACTATGCTAAGAATAAGGATGATAAAATATTAAAACAATTAAAATTGGATTTAGTAAAAAGGAATTTTTTGCTTAATCAAATCAGACATAGTCTTTCGATTGAGGAAGCTGAAGACTTATATAAATATGGATCTCTTTTGGGAGAAAATAATAATTTTGATGATGTTTTTCTTCCTATTAAAAAATCTAATCCTGATTTTGAAGATCGTACTCATGAAAATCCTTTTCATAAGGCTTTATTTACTTGTGATAGTATATGTGATTTAGCAGTTCAAAGAAGGTTATTTGATTTGACTCATCCTTGTTTTCATGAACAGAATAGTGAGGAATCTTTTTATCGAAAGGTATATGATATAATTGATACTAAATCGCAGAGCGATAAAGAACTAATAATGGCTAAGACTAGACTTATGTATGTTCTTGATTATTTATGTGTTAAAGATAATAATTATGATTATCTCGTTCTAGGAAGAAGTAATAAAGATATAAAAGGTAATAATTATGATTTTATGAAAAATGAAATTTATTTTTTAATTGATGAGTTATTTACCTATTGTGATGAAGAGATGATTTATGAAAGTGATACTAATTATTTTAATAAGATAAAAATATGCTTAATTGAGGCTTATTACGAACTTGCTAATGATGAGAGGATTATCCCTTATATTGTGAATAATCAATATTATCATAATAAGAAGGCTATTAGTTCTTTATTTGATAATATAGTTAAAAGTAAAAAATATAAAAAAATTAAAAGAATTAAAGAAGATAAGTAAAAAATGTCTTCTTTTTTGTTGACACTTAATTGTGTCAAATTGTAAAAAATATATTTACAAATATATGCATTTATAGTAGAATATAATCGTAGAGTGGTACAGAGTGGGAGAAAGTGGGGGATAATATGTTAATTGGTGAATATCATCATAATATTGATGAGAAGGGAAGATTAATAATTCCTACTAAATTTAGAGATGAGATTGGTAGTAATTTTATTATTACTCGTGGTTTAGATGGATGTTTATTTATCTATGCTATGGATACTTGGAATAAAATTGTTTCTAAATTGCAGACTCTTCCATTTACGAAAAAAGATGCACGTACTTTTAACAGATTTTTCTTATCGAGTGCTACTACAATTGAATTTGATCGTCAAGGTAGAATAAATATACCATCTAATTTAATAACTTATGCAAACATAGAAAAAGAATGTACAATAATTGGGGTAAATGATCGCCTAGAGGTGTGGGCGACTGAGAAGTTTAACACACTAATCGAAGATAACTTGAATGCTATTGAAAATGTAGCTGAAAATTTATTTGATGGGTTTGATATTGATGCATAAGACTGTACTATTAAATGAAGCAATAGATAACCTTAATGTTAAAGAAGATGGGATATATGTTGATGCTACTTTGGGATTCGGGGGTCATAGTGGTTTAATATTGAAAAGAATAAAAAGGGGCTTTCTTTTCGCCTTTGATCAAGATGATATGGCAA
>CAMVMQ010000019.1 GCA_947168625.1 uncultured Caryophanales bacterium | reverse complement strand
AAAAGAAAAAGTCCAAATAAATTGGACTTTATAATATTATCTCTTACTAAATTGTGGAGCTCTTCTAGCGGCTTTAAGACCATATTTCTTTCTTTCTTTAACTCTTGGATCTCTAGTTACGAATCCATTAGCTTTAAGAATTCTTCTATATGAATCTTCGTTAGCAGCATTATCTTTATCATATTCAAGAAGTGCTCTTGTTATACCAAGTCTAATTGCTCCTGTTTGACCTGAAAATCCACCACCATTTACATTAGCAACAATATCAAATGCTTTTTCATTTTTAGTAACTACTAATGGTTGTTTTAAATCCATTACTAATACTTCAAATGGCATGTATTCATTAACATCCTTACCATTTACAGTAATCTTACCAGTTCCTGGAGTCAATGTAACTCTAGCTACAGCACCTTTTCTTCTTCCAGTTCCATAGAAACTTCTTTTTTCTTTAGCCATTATTTATTTCCTCCTAGTTCTAGTTTTTTAGGTTGTTGAGCAGTATGTGGATGTTCTTCTCCAGCATATACGAATAATTTCTTGTACATACTTCTTCCTAATCTATTATGAGGAAGCATTCCTTCAACAGCTCTTTCTACCATTTCTACTGGATATTTTTCTTTCATTTCTTTAGCAGTTCTTTCTCTTAAACCACCAACATATCTTGAGTGATCATAATACATCTTGTTATCTAACTTATTACCTGTTAATAATACTTTGTCTGCATTAACGATAATAACATAATCACCGCAGTCAATGTGAGGTGTATATGTTACTTTATGTTTACCTCTTAAATAAACAGCGGCTTTACTAGCTACTCTACCAAGTGGCATATCTTTTGCATCTATAACATACCAATCTCTAGTAACTGTTTCTTTACTTTGCATAAATGTGCTTTTCATTTTTTTCTCCTTCATTATTTTTAATATTAGTTTTTCCCTATTTAAATGGTCCCAATATCTAAATAGTAAAAACCCATGTACCGATTAAGATTGTACTATTAATTTATGTTTTTGTCAACAATTTAATGCTCTTTTTTATTATTTATTCAAACTGGCAAGTTGGTATGATGACTCTTCTAGATTATATTTTTCTGGATGTTTTATTATTATAAATACAAAAAATGTAACTTATTTAGTTACATTAATTATTTAATTTATTAACATATTGTTCTACTTCATCAAAACTATTACCAGCAAATTTATATATTTTTTCAAGATCTCTTAATTCCTCATCTTGACCATTTTCTGTTTTAACTATACTGCTTACAAAAATATTTTCCTCTGGTGATTTTGTATATTCTAATTTTACATTTAACTTATAATCATTAGATGGCTCCATACAATTTTCAGTGCATGCCTTATGCACTACATTAAAGTTATATGAATTTTCAGTGTCTCCCTTTTTTAATTCTCCAACCATTCCATTATATCCGCCATCAGTTCCATATCTTCCAACGGAAAATACTCCATTATTAAAGAATAGTAGTGTTCCTTCACCATACCAATAACCACTTACGATTTTCTCTTGAATGTCATCATCTTCGTTATTTTTTTCCACTACTTTTTCTTTACTAGGATTTATTATAATAATTGGTCTAGGTGTTTTAGTTTCACACTCTGTTCCAAAACAAATAACATTAAAATAGAATGTTCCAAAACATATTGCTATTACCATAAATATTATCATAAAAATCTCTAATCTTTTATTTTCTTTTGATAAAGTCTTATGATCCTTATCTTCTTCTCTTATTAATTTCATTTTTTTAGGCTCCCTTCTCTACAATAAAAAATATAACACATTGTTTATAATAATGCAATGGTTGTATTTTTCATTTACATAAGGTTTACATTATTTTTTTAAACCTGGAATTGTTATTTTTTCATCTGCTCGACCTTCTAGTAATTTTGGATTATCTAAGATATATTCTAATAGTTTAAAAGCCTTTATCATATAGAAGCCATCTGCTATTCTTTCGTCAAAATTAATACCGAAATTAGCAGCCTTTATTATTTTTTCTTTTCCATCTACTACTTTTACAGTATCTCTAATCTCTCCTATTGCTGTTATTGATGATGAGCTTCCAAAGTTAGTATTATTGTGATAGATTGAATCTGACTTTAATGAGCCAATATCTGTTACTATTGCAGATGAGAAATATAAATCATCTTCTTCTAATGACTTTGGCAAATATCCAATTTTATCTGTCCATTTTAGAAATCCAACTAGTGGTACTCGAATAATATTTGGAAGTTTTCCTAGAGTATCAATAGCAGAATTAGCTCCTTTTTTGTCTGTTTTCTTTACTCTTAGTTCAGTAATTTTATCTACTATTTTTTTTGATATACTTTCTAAATTATCATCTGGTTTTACTTCAATTAGCAACATTAATTCTTCAGCATCATCTTCAAATTCTACCTTAGCGACAAAAGAAATAACAACATTATTATGTTCGTACATATGTCTATTTGCTACAAATCTATTTAATTTTGGTCTATTATATATTGTCTTAGCTAGGGCAAGTAGAAAAGCGTGAAAATATGTTACTTTCTCTCCTGCTTTCTTCTTATCATCAATATATTTAACTAAATTTGTAACATCTACTGGTGTATTTAAAAATACATCAGCATCACACCTTCTTGGTTTTAAATCAATTAGTAGTTGTGTCATTCCACCTATTTTTATTCTCTTTGCATTATTTTTTCGCATTTTCTTTCTTCTCCAATCTTAAACTTCTTTCTCTTAATTTATTAAAATCTACTTTACCAATTACTGTTTTAGGTAAACTATCAATAAATTCTATCTCTTTGGGAATAGAATATACTGCTAAATTTTTCTTACATAGTTTTATTAACTCTTCTTTTAATTCATCATTTTTCTTAGTTCCTTTTTTTAGTACAATATATGCTTTAGGTACTTCTTGTTTATATGGATGAGGAATACCAATTACACTTACATTTAATACACTATTATGCTTCATTAATACTTCTTCTATTTGGGAAGGATAAACATTATAACCTGAAGTAATTATTATTCTCTTTAATCTTTGTCTATAGGTTATAAAACCATTTTCATCCATACTACCAATATCCCCAGTATGAAGCCATATATTTCCATCACGATGATGTTTTAATGTTATATTGGTTTCAGCTTCGTTATTATAGTATCCTAACATTACTGTTGGACCACACACACATATTTCGCCATCTTTATTGTAATCTAACTCTATGTCAGTATTAGGTTTAAATATTCCAATATATACTCCCGGCCAAGGTATACCAATTGTACCAGGTCTAGATAAATCTCTTAAGTCAGCAGAAACTGCCGCTACTGCTTCTGTAAGTCCATATCCTTGAATCATATTTGTTTTTGCTTTATGTTTATGAAGAAAATCATTAATTTTCTCTACTCTTTCTTTATTTAAAGTATCTCCTCCTGCTATTACATACTTTAAATTTGATAAATCAACATTTTCCATATTTGGATTAGTAGTTAATGCTTCAAATAAT
Source organism: uncultured Caryophanales bacterium (assembly GCA_947168625.1). Classification (GTDB taxonomy): domain Bacteria; phylum Bacillota_I; class Bacilli_A; order RF39; family UBA660; genus CAG-302. The sequence continues at coordinate 9,678 of CAMVMQ010000019.1, read as the reverse complement.
GTAGGGACTCCTACTATTACTGACGGTTTGTTTTTTATTAATAGTTCATGAAATTTACTTGCTTTAAACGTTGGTATTAAAACTACTTCTGCTCCAACACAGAAAGCATCATTAATCGATACTTCTAATCCGAATCCATGAAAGATAGGCATAATTCCAAGTATTTTATCTTTACTACATAAATCAGGATAAGCGTTAATAGCAGCTACTGTTGAAGCATTTATATTTCCGTTAGATAATACTATTCCCTTTGGTGTGCCGGTTGTTCCTCCACTTTGTAGTATTAAAGCTGGTTCATCCTTTAATGGCGCTTTATCATAATACAAATTTTTACCACTAATTTTCATAAATTTATTCCATGTAATATATTTTTTTGATAATCTTGTTTTAATTTTATATTCAGTTTTAAATGTTCTAATATGATATAATGTTTTCATTAAGATATTCATTGATGTCTTTGGACTAATAATTATAACTTTCTTAACTTTTGTATCAGGTAATATTTTATCTATTTTATCTAACAATAAATCAAGGGAAATTAAATATTTAGTCTCATATTTATTTAATGCGTCTTTAATTTCATTCTCTGATAGTAACGGATGTAATATATTTGATACTGCTCCTATTTTATTTAAAGCATAAAATGATATTAAAGCTTCGGGTATATTAGCAGATATTATTGTTACTATATCATATTTTTTAATACCCATACTTAAAAACTTATCAGCAGCACTATCTATTTTATTTACAAATTCTTTATATGTTATTTTATTATTAAAATAATTAATAGCAATATTATTTTCATAATGATGTTTATTAATCTTTCTCATTAAAAAATCATAGATATTTTCATCTCGAAGATAAATTTTCATAGAACTACTTTTATAATATCTCTTCCATGGTGCTTTAGGTGTTTTCTTTATTCCAATAAAACTTAGAAGTCTAAAATCAAATATATTCATATAATTAACCTCACTATTTTTTATACAATATAATTATACTTAATTACTTATATTTTAGCAAGTATATATTTGCAAAAGAAAAAATGTAATCAAACAGATTACATTTAAATTTAACTAAATTATATCATTTTTATCATTAATAGTAGACAATATCATTTAACTTCTTTATCATACTCTTCCAAAAATATTTTAAATTCTTCTGCCACATCATGAGGTAGTATTTCTTCTAATTCTTTGACAGAGGCATCCTTCATATTAGATATGGTTTTATATTTTTTTAGAAGTTTCTTTTTTCTTACTTCCCCTATACCATCAATATTATCTAATATTCCTGATAAAGCTCCTTTACTTCTTAAGTTTCTGTGATAACTTATTGTAAAGTTATGAACTTCCGTCTGCATTCTTGTAAGTAAAAGAAATAAATCGCTCTTTTTATCTAGCGGTATCTCTCTAATTGGATCAAGTCCTAGCAAAACATTAGTACTATGTTTATCATCTTTTTTAAGACCCGCTACTGGTATATCAAGTCCAAGACTATTTATTACTTCTCTAGCTATATTAATTTGACCAGTTCCTCCATCTACTATTATTAGATCTGGCTTCTCTAAATTATCTTTAAGTACTCTAAAGTATCTTCGGTAAATTACTTCTTTCATTGTTCCATAATCATCATTGACATTATTTGTAATTTTAAACTTTCGGTAATCATTTTTTGAAGGTCTACCTAATACAAACACAACCATACCTGATACATTAAAGTTACCAAATAAATTAGAGTTATCAAACAATTCAATTCTGTTTGCACTATCTATTTGTAATTTTGTTTTTAATTCTTCTAGGGCATCATTTATTTTATCATCATCGTTTTTAATATAAGTCATTTGTTCTTCATAATAAATACGAGCATTATCAAAAGCTAAATCTAAGATTCTTTTTTTATCTCCTTTAATAGGAGTAATAAACTTATAATTAAATACTTCACTAAATGACTGTGTATTAATAATGTCAGGTACCAATACTTCTTTTGGATTAGATACATTCTTACTGTAAAAGTTGGTTAAATAACTAGATAGTTCTTCTTCATAAGTAGATATCATTGGGAAGATATTTCTTGTTCTATCTAATAGTTTGCCACCTCTGATAAAAAGTATTTGTATACTTATATAATTGTCTTTAACATAGTATCCAACAACATCAGTATTTATGCTTTCATCTAAATCAACCTTTTGTTTTTCCGTAGTAATATTTATATAATCTAGTAAATTTTTGTATTCTAAAGCTTTTTCATATTCCATATTTTCTGAATAAATATTCATTTTTTCCTTTAGGCGTTCTGTTAATACTTTCGTATTTCCATTTAAGAAAGATATTATTTCACTCTTCATATTATCAATTTTTTCTTTAGGCACTTCTTTTTCACAATAACCTAGACACTGTCCAATATGATAATATAAACATACTTTCTTTTCATAGGTATTGCATTTTCTTAAGGGATATATTCTGTTTAGTATTTCCACTACTTTTTTAGCAGCAGTTACATTGGGATATGGTCCAAATAAATTATTTTTAATCTTTTTAGCATTTATTCTTCTTATTATTCTAAGTCTTGGCACCTTTTCATTAGTTAGTTCAATATAAGGATAACTTTTGTCATCGCGATATAAAATGTTATATTTAGGATTATATTTTTTAATTAGATTTATCTCAAGTAATAAACTTTCCATCTCAGTATTAGTAACAATATATTCAAAATGGTGTATCTCCCTTACTAGCATCATCGTTTTACCAGTATGCTCTCTTTGGAAATAAGAGCTTAATCTATTTTTTAAATTTTTACTCTTACCAACATAAATAACAATATCATTTTTATCATGCATTAGATAACATCCTGGTAAATGTGGTACTAGGGATAATTCTTCTTTAAACATAATAATCACCTCTTGATATAAGAAAAAACCCACTTGGGGTTATCTTTCATTATTGGCGGAGTAGGAGAGATTTGAACTCTCGCAGCAGTTACCCACTCTACACCCTTAGCAGGGGCGCCTCTTCAGCCTCTTGAGTACTACTCCATGACTACGTATTTAATTCTATATTATTTTTTATTAAAAGTCAACTAATTTTAACCATTTTTATATCATCTCTACCCTTATATAGTTCTAAACCTTTAATAATATTTTTCTTTATTTCTTCATTATCATCAGTTTCTCTTATTATTTCATCATACTCATTTATTTTGGATAAAACATCTTTATTACTTAGTAAGTATTCTTTTATTTCAAGAGTCTTATTATATATTTTTTCTATTTTTTTTATATTGTCTTTATTTCTGGTAATACCAACAACACTATTATATTTGCCAGAATCTTCATAATAAACATAGTTACTTAAATTGGATGCTTTCATGCTATTATAATCATCATAAGATGAATCAATAAGCATATAAACGCTATTCGATGATAATATATTAATTCCCTTTTCTTCATAAATACTAAATAATAGTCTTCCACATATAGCACCACATATAACGGACAAAAAAATAGGTATAAATATTTTTTTTAATCTTGCTTTCATTTTATCACCAAGATTATTGTATACCTACTCTACTAAATATTTTGTCGAATTATCTCTCTTTATGAATTATTATTAACTATTACATCAATTCTATATGATTCTTTAGAAAACTTGTTATCCGCAGTTATATAAAAATCATAATAATCATTTTCAGTGTAATAGTTTAATACTAAATTAGTTAAACTACTATCTAATTCTTTACTATAATTATTACTATAATAAACTTTATTATTATCTATTTTTAATATTTTATCATAATTAAGATAATGAATAGTACATGAATTACCATCACAAGTAACACTTCTAATACTATTATTTTTTATGTCATCTTCAATAAGACTTTTTATATTCTTTATAATTAAAGCTTTATCAGTCATCAAATCAGTACTTACATATTCGTCATTAGTTATATTAACTAATTTAATAGTTATTTCCATTAAGAAGATCGCTATTGTAGTTGCCACTACTGAAGCTAAAATAACATCAACAGTTAAATATCCTTTTCTATCCATTTTCTTCATTAGTAGTTCCTCCATCAATATTATTTTTAACTTTTAAGGAATAATAATATTTATTACCATTATCTTTTTCCAACTCAACTATTACTAAGTATTTTATTCTCTCATCATTAAAATCAAGCTTATCAAGAAGATAATCTCTATAATTATTAAAATCCGAATCAGAGGCAATTTGAGCAAACAGTTCACTAACAAAAGGGCAATAGTAAACTTGTCTTATTAAATAAGCATGATTATTAGCAGCATTGTTATTATAAAAATTAATAAAACTATTTAAGTTAGAATTATTAATTAAATTAACACTGGCATTATTATTAATAATAAAATCAGGCTTTGCATTATCTAGAATATCATTAATCTCCATAGCAACATACATTGCATCAATATCATTATATCTGTTTCTAGTCTCATAATTACTTGATACTCTGCTTAGTAATATATATATAGTAACTAAGACCGTTGCAACAACTGAAGCAACGATAACCACTTCCGCTAGCATAAATCCTTTTTTATTTAGTTTCATTTTTATCACCTTTTTTATTGATATTTTTACAATAATATTATATAATAATAATAGAATAAAATCTAGTCTTTTTTAAAAAGAATGGGAAGAGGGAGAATATGCAAAATGTGAGTACTGTACCGAATAGTGTACAAAATAATCGTAATAATGCTATTAATAATAATATTGCTAATCAAGGCAGCACTCAAATGAGTAATAACCCCATGATTAATAAGCAAAATAGTATTCAACAAAATAATAACAATAATCAAAATAAAATAGCAGTTAATAATACATCACAAAATAATTTTAACAATGCTATTGATTTAGGCCCAAAGCCAAATATTGATTTTAATAAAATGCCCGTTGTTAATATTGTTAATTCTGTTATTATTACTGCGGTAAATGCTGGAGCAAGTGATATTCACTTTGATCCGACTGATGATGGTATCTCCGTAAGAATAAGAATAGATGGATTATTAAGAGATTATTTTTTATTACCTTTAGGAATTAAGCAAAATGTTACAACAAGAGTCAAAATTATGGCTGGTATGAATATTACCGAAACTAGACTTCCTCAAGATGGAGCTATTAAAGACAAACTAAATGGTAGAGATATAGACCTTCGTGTATCTTCACTTCCAACGAAGAGAGGAGAAAAAATAGTAATAAGAATTATGGATTATTCTATGAGTTTGAAAGGAATAGAATATCTATATTTCAGTGAAACTAATTATAATAAGGTATTAAAAATGCTTGGCTCTCCTAATGGAATTATCTTAGTTACTGGTGCTACCGGTACTGGTAAATCTACTACACTATATTCTTTCTTACAGAAACTTAATGTCGAAGGAAGTAATCTAATCACTGTTGAGGATCCTGTTGAAATGGATATTGAAGGTGTTAACCAAGTACAAGTAAATAGTGAAATAGGTCTTGACTTTGCTGCAGTTTTAAGGAGTATTTTAAGACAAGACCCTAATGTTATCATGATTGGTGAGATTAGAGATTCTGAAACAGCTAAAATAGCAGTTAGAGCTTCTATTACTGGACACTTAGTCTTATCGACGATTCATACTAACAATTCATTAAACACTATTGAAAGATTACTTGATATGGATGTTGAGAGATACTTACTTGCATCTGCATTAGAAGGTATAGTATCGCAAAAACTAGCAAGAAAGCTATGTGATAAATGTAAAGTAAAAAGGCCAGTAACAGTATCCGAGAAAAATCTTTTAAAAACTGTTCTTGGTCAAGATGTAAATGAAGTTTATGCTCCTAACGAAAGAGGTTGTCCTTACTGTCGTAATGGTTATAAAGGAAGAATCGCTATTCAAGAAGTTCTTCTAATAAATCAAGATATTAGGGATGCTATTAGTGCTGGTATGCGTAAGGAAGAACTAAGACACTTAGTATATAACAAAGATGTTATAACGATGCTTCAGGACGGTTTATTTAAAGTAGTTGCAGGTTTTACTACTACTGACGAAATACTTAAACTAATTGAAGTTGATGATGCTGATATTGGAGTAAAATAAAATTGTAGCCTATTGCTACTTTTTTTATATTAAATTATGCTATCAAAAATAATGTATTTGCAAATAAAATTTCCAAAGGAATAATTCCTTTGGAGATTAATATTATATAATCAATTTAATACTTTATCTTTATATAAAGATACAGGTTTATATGATAACCTGTGATATCTGGTAATACCATATTTTTTAATAGCATCCATGTGTTTCTTAGTACCATAACCCTTATTATGCTTTAAATCATACATTGGATACTCTTTATCCAAGTCGTACATCATCTTATCTCTAGTTACTTTAGCGATTACTGATGCTGCCGCTATCGAAATAGATTTTGCATCACCTTTAATAATACTAGTAGTGGGAATATCAATATCAAGGGGCATTGCATCAATTAGAACATGATCTAATTTAATACCAGTATTTATGATGGCATCCTCCATAGCAATTTTAGTAGCTTCATAGATATTTACTTCATCTATCTTTTTTTCATCTACTATACCTATTCCAATAGCAATCGCTTTATCTTTAATTATCTCATAGAAGGTATCTCGCTTTTTTTCAGATAATTTCTTTGAGTCAGTAAGTCCTTCTAAATAAAAATCTTTAGGCAAAACAACGCAGGAAGCTACTACACTTCCAATTAGTGGTCCTCTTCCTACTTCGTCTACACCGCCAATTAAATGACAGCCCTTTTCATATAATTCTCTTTCATACTTATATAAATCTTCCATTAATTAAACTTTCCTCGTAAACTATTATTTCGATTTTGATTGTTAAATGCTCTGATACCATTAATATTTTTTTGAAGTTCTTTTACTTGTTCATTTGGTGTCTTTGTCTTTAATGTATTTTCAATATTACTATCCTTAACATTAAACATTCTATTGATAAATTTTTTCTCTCTGATCTTAGCATTTTTAATATCATCATTATGATTTGCTTTCCAATTTCTATCAACTACTTTGGATAAATCCTCTAATCTTTTATTTTGTATATTCATAATTCACTCTCCCTTACATATTAATGTAAACTCTTCCCATTGAAGATGGTAAATAATTTCAAACCATTTATAACTTAATTTTATCACATTATGAAGAAAAAAACTATCAAATTAATACATTCCAAGTATTTTTTTGATAGTTTGATTATCAAGACCAATGAGGTTCCAATTACCATTTTTATCTTTACCAACTTCAAAATCAATAGTATAAATAACTTTATCTTTTGCTTTTTCTAATGCATCTAATTTAGCATCATTATACTCAGCAACAGTATAATCATCTTTTTTTAGATATTCAGATGATATTTTATTAATCTCTTTTTTATAATCTGTTACTTCAATTTGTGTTGTAATAGTCGCAGTGTCTCCTTCATATCTTTCATCTTTAATTTCATAAGAAAGATTACGATACTGTTTTTCAATTAATTTGCGATATCTATTTTTCTGAGTGGTAGTTAATACTTCTTCATCAATTACACTATCAATGTCTTCTTCGATATCTTTATCTAAAGTTTGATACTTAGTTAAAAGGTCTTCAACCTTAGAAGTTGGACTATTTGAAAGAGAACAACCAACCAGTATAAGCAAAAATGTAAATACTAAAATAATTTTCTTCATTATATCACCATTTATATTTTTACTTAAATCATAATTTTTATACTAAAAATTGTATTTATTAATAGTTGGGATAATTAAAGAATTACTGTATCCTTGAGACAATAAATGATTATATATCTTATTTTTTAAATGATTACCTGAGTATTTTTTATTAGTACGGATATCTTTATCAATTATCTTTTTTATTTTTTCTTCAAAGACAGCATCATCTATTTCCATAAAGATATCTTCAATTATAGATGATTCTATCCCAAGAGAAGATAATTCCTTTTTTATTTTATAATCTCCCTTGTTTGTAAAGCGCAATTTATCTTTTATATAGGCTTTAGCAAATGTCTTATCATCCAAGTATTTATTTTCCTTTAGTAACGAGCAAACTTTATCTATGATATATTCATTATCATCTTTTTTTAGTAAATAATCTTTCATCTCTTTTATACTTCGAAGTCTTATTTTTAAATATTTAATACCAATTTCATATAATTCATATATGTGATTATCTAAAAGAATTTTGTCATATAAGCTTTTATCTATATCTTTTTTGAGAAGTAACTCATTATCAGTAATTACTTTGCTATTTACAGTAATAACTTCGCCACTATCAAAAAAAATATTATAATTATTATTTTTAACCAATTCATATTTCATGATTTTCATCTTTCATCGCATCCTTAGAAAAAGAAAGTATTTTTTTAATAAATACTTTCTCTTAAATATTTTTTCTTTTCTTCCATCATTACCTCAGAAATACTTTGTTCGATTTCTGTAAGAGCGTGTTTATCAATATTTGATAAAATTACCAATTCCTTAATTGTATCAATAACTACTTTGCCCCAAAGGATACCACTTCTTAATGTTAAATCATTAAACATGTCAGGAGTAATAGCACGGTAAAAGTATCCAAACAAAAATCTTTTTGTGGCCACTAATAACCTTTTATTAGTTAGTACGATAATATTAGTATTAACAATATCATAACTTTTAAAATTCTTCTGTGCCAAAAAAACATATTTAACTTCTTCATCGCTGCCAATAAACTTTTTGACTAATTTACTGTGAGCTCTAAGTCTAAAAGCAATAGTTGATGGATATTTTCTTTTAAACTCTTTTGCTAATCTATAAATATCATCTTTAGAATATCCTTTAGGATTGTTATTATTACCATTATCATAATTATTATTAGATATATTATTACTAGTATCGTTATTATCCATTATTATTTCACCTTAAAATTTTCTTTAACAAATGAAACAAAGTTTTCTTCTTCAACATAACCACTTATAGATGCAATAACATTATCGCCATACATAAATAGTGTTGTAGGAGTTCCCCATTTCTTTTCTCTCTTTAAATATTTATTAGTACTAATAAGTTTTTCGGATTCTTCTGTAGTTAAATTAGTTAAATTAATATAGTAGAATGGTAAATTATAATCATTAGCAACTTTTTCTACTATTGGTTGATATGCTTCGCAATAACCGCATCCATCTCTTACAATAACTACTAAGAACATATCTTTATTATTAACTTTTTCCTCGTATTGATCATAAGTTATTTCAGTAAATCCAGGTTCGCCAACAAGTGTAACAGGTAATTCAATATCAGGTTTTGGCTCTTTATGATTAGTTAAAACTAATGCTACTGTTAGTAGAACTACCACTAATAAAATTAATATAATATCTTTCTGCTTAGAAGTAAGTGCAAAAGATTTTTTTTCTTTTTTTACTGGAACCTCTTCTATCTTTTTAGAAATAACTTCGTCCTTCTTATTTTGATTATTATTCTCCTTTTTAATTGCATTTTCTTTTACCTCATTTTTAGAATAGTTAACCTTTTTATTATTTCCTTTTTCTTGATTATTTGTTTTTTTCTTTGCATTATTTTTATTTGCCATAATGTCATACCTCCTAAAAATAAGTTTACACTTAAATAAAAAAAAAATCAAGCAATTTATACTTGATTTCTT
>CAMVMQ010000018.1 GCA_947168625.1 uncultured Caryophanales bacterium | reverse complement strand
GAAAGTGATAGTGAGATAGATTGTTATATTAAACATTCTACTATTGAGTTAGTAGCGGATTATGAATTATATTCTATGTTAGAAGGAAGAAGTACTTTAAAAGAGGGTCATTCTTATTTAGAGGAATATAAAAAGTTTTTATATCCATATTGGATTAAATATATTGGTTTAGATGATAATGGTATAAAAGAAAGATTAGAGAAAGACTCTATTTCTGAATTAAATGATATAGGTAATGATAATATATCAAATATGAATATAGAAGAGTTTATTAAGTATTGCTCTAATAAATATTTGGAAATGGTTGATAGAAAGAAGATTAAATAATGAGTAAGTATGTAAGAGTAATGGATGGGTTAAAATCTAATGCTGGTGGATTTGAATATAAATTAAATGAGGTAAATATTGCAGAAAAATGGAATCCTAATGCTTTAGAAGCAGAAGAAATGGGTGGATTTAATTTTGGTACTGAGGATAAAATACTTAGATGGTTACATAGAGGAGATACTATTTATGATGTTGTTATTCCAGATGATGCAGAGGTAATTAAAGTAGATGATGAAAAAGGAATATATAGAGCTAATAAAATAATTGTTACTAATCCAAGGAAGATAACTGATGATATGGTAATAGATTTATATAAGAAAAGTACTTTATCAGATAAAATAATTGCACAGTGTCTTTTAACTTTAATATGGAGAGATAGATTAGAAATATCTAAATATATAATTAAAGATAGAGTAAATTTAGATAATGTTAATGTAATATTAGAAGAGTTTACAAATTATGCTGGTGAAAAGAATTTAGCATATGAAAGTACTAAGGAAATTTATAATATTTTAAAAGAAATACAAAGTCCTCTTGATATAAGTCTATATGTTGATAAGGAACCTTATATAAAGAAATTAACAGATGATAATATAATTAACTTAACTGGGCAAAGTGGTTCTGGAAAATCTTATTATGCATCTACTTTGGATAAAGATAAATATATTGTTATTGATACTGATGATATATTTTCTGAATCTAGATTTTCTGAAACTAATGGAATTAATAAAGAATTAGGAGTTATGTTTAGAGACAAATATAAAAATCTTCCTAACTTAGGTGATGACTTTGATATTATTTATCAAGATATATTAGATTATTGTAAGAACATAGATAAAACTATTGTTATTGATTGCGCTCAGTTTCATTGTATTAAAGATATAAATCTTTTAAAAGGAAAAATGATGATTATGAGAACTTGTATTGATACCTGCTATAGGAGATGTATTGAAAGATTTAAGAATACTAAAGAAAATTATACAGAGGAAGAATTAAATAAATATAAAGAGAAGAAAAAGAGCATTTATAAATGGTATAAAGGTACTAATGAATTTATAGAAAAAATTGATAAATTAAAGAGGTAATAATGAATAGATTAGATTATTTAGATAAAATTGATGAGATATTTGCAAAAGACAAAAATTCTAAAAATATAATGGTAGAACAAGTTAATAATTTTTTTGATTGTCCAATTTATTTTGTTATTAAGCATAAATACAATGTTGGAAATGATGTTTTCTTGAAAAAAGGAACATTGCTTCATGGAACTTATAAGAATATTGATGGATTAAAAAGAATATGCAAAGAAGGACTAATAACTGGAGACTTTTCAACTGGAAGATTATCAAAATATAAATATACTGTAGGTGTATGGAATTTAAAGAAAGATTATTATCTAAAAGATTATATTAATTTTTATTCTGGTGGAACTATAATGTACTGTGGAGTTTATTTTAAAGGAATTGATACCAAATTAGATAAAACAGTGGTAATCCCTTACAATGATATGCCAAATATTAACGATATAGCAAACAGCATTGATTCTCATATGTGGGTTTTGGAACAGACAAAAGAAGCAAGATTTATGCCTAGCCTTGTACAGAATAGAGTACAAGTTGGAATTATATTTGATGGCAATAATAAGTATGTAAGAAAGCTATTAAAAGGTGATATATTAAATCACCATAGTATAAGTGATGAAGATGTAAAAGATTTTGTAAATTCAGATTATTATGTTAAATTTATTAAAGACAGAAAGAATAAAGATGATTTCTTTACTGATAGAGAAAGTGCTGTTCTTTTTGGTATTCCATCAGTATTTATTGAAGGAATATTAGTTGGTAGAAAATATGAAAAAGATAATAAAATATTATCTGAAATAAAGAAACTTTTTCCAAATTCTTATATTTGTAACTTAGATGGTAAAGTAATTATAAAATAATTTAGAAATCATCATATATGTGATGATTTCTTTTGATACTTGTTTAAAAACTAATTTGTTTATGATATAATTTATATATAAATAGTTAAATAATCGTGTAGGTGGAGAGAAAATGGAAGAAAATAGGTTTAAAGGTATAACACTTAATATGCAGCAAATCGATTTGTTGAGTATTGTTACTGCAGATGAAAATAGTTTGATAAATATTTTAAATAATATAAGCAATTTGTCTGAAGAACAAAAACAAAGTGTTTTAGCTAGTGGAAAAAGCATTGCTGAAATAAAAAGAATAGTTTTTAAAATGTATCAAGATTCTTTAACTAACTATATGGATACTAATTTTAGTTTAGATGGAAATGGTAAACAAAGGGAATTAGAAAAAAGTATTAATTTTGTATTAAATAATGCTCATCTTAATCAGGAACAACAAAGACAATTTATTGATGTTATTAGAAATAATGAACTTTCTAATATACCAAGAATAATAAGAGAAACATTTGATGAACAATTGTCAGATATAATATTTAGTGTATTAAGTAGATATATGCCAACTGAAAAAGAGGGAATAAAAGAGACTACTTATGAAGCATTTGAAAGACTTGCAGATCATTTATCAGAATATCAATTAATTAATTTAGATGATATTGCTAAATATAGTCATTATGTAAGAAAAGATGGAAAATATAATCGTGAAGATTTAATTAAAGCATTTAACTTTGCTAGAAGTCATAATATGCAAGTAAGACTAAATACTTTATTATTTTATATGGATACACCTTTAAATTTAGAAAATATGCCTTATGAACAAGGTAAAATTGAAGCAAAAAAATTACTTGAAAATTATGTTGAAGATATAACATCAGTAATTGCTAAATATAATAATGATTGTATTCAAAGAGGAGAAAAACCTACTGTTAGAACTGTAGAAATCTTTAATGAACTATTAAATAGATTTGCAATGAATGGGAATGTAACATACGATTATAGAGGGCACATTGACACTGATGAGCATAGAATTAATACAGATAATCCAAATTATGATGATTTAAGAGCGGGGTGGCTTAGATTTTTCGAAATAGAAGATTTATGTTCGATTATGGAAATTGCTAGAAGAAATCTTCCTAATGTTAATTTGATGATAAATGAATGTACTTTAGAAGATTCTAGAAAAATAGAACCGTTCAAGAGATTAATCATAGATAAAATTAAAAATTATGAAGAGCAGCATGGAATTAAATTGATTGATTCAATTGGAACTCAGATGCATATTAATAGTTCTACTACTAAAGATGAAATTAGAATGATGTTTGAAAATTTATCTCAATTTGGGTTACCAATTGAAGTAACTGAGTTTGATATGGCTATAGATCAAGATTTTATTAATTCTCATAGCCAAGAAGAAATTGAAGCATTTAAAAAACAAAAAATAAGTGATTTTTATGATGTTATTGCCGAAATACAAGAAAAAGCAAATGTTAAAGGAGTTACAATTTGGTCTGTTAGTGATTTGCAAAATTATGTTATACATATTATAAATCAAAAAATATATAAAGAAAATATTGAAAGGCAAAAAAATGGTCTAGAACTGATTCCATATGTTAAAACACTATATGGTGGTTATTATAATGCTAATATGGAAGATATAACAATACCTAAAACAAAAGGATTTAGTCAAGAATTTAATTATCATACACATACATATCGTTCTGGTCACTCAGAATATGTTAGCGATGAAGAAATGTTAGAAGCCGCTAAAAAGGCTGGAATAACGATGTTAGGGTTTAGTGAACATATACCAAATCCAGATTTGGTTTTACCAGATGAAGATCATAGAATGTTATTTTCTGAAGTAGAAGAATATATCTCTTCAATTAATAAACTTAAACAAGAACATCCTGAAATGACAATATTAGCAGGTTTTGAAGCAGAATATGATCCAATGAAAGAAGCATATTTAGGTGAAATGCGAGATAAAGTCGATTATATGGTATTAGGACAGCATTTTGTAAATAGAGGGCTTCAAAAAACTACTCCTGAAAATAATCCTAATTATCCAATTGAATATGCTAATATGGTTATAAAAGCACTTGAAAGTGGTATTTTTGATATAGTTGCTCATCCAGATTGTTTTATGAAATTTAGAGATACAATGACTGATGAGAATAAAAAATTATTTGAAGAGAATGCTATTATTGCTAGTCAAGTAATTTGTGAAAAGGCAAGAGATATGGGAATACCTATTGAAATTAATTTGTCACAAGATAGGATACTTTCTGATGGTAAATTAACTTATCCACATCCAACTTTTTGGAAGGTAGCAAGTGAAATAGAAGGATTAAAAGTATTAAAAGGTATTGATTCACATAGTATTTCTTCCTTTGAAAAAACAAAAGAAACTAATGAGCAAATTACTGATATCGAGCAAATGATAAGTGATAAATTAATAAGAGGAAAATATAATCCTGTTATTGCAAGAAATAATAATATAAAACTAAAGGAAGCATATAAAAACGGACAAAATAATGCTTTGACTTTTGAAACTCATATGATAACTAATATTGTTGATGCATCACTATCAAGTGTTGGTGATTCTGATTCAGAAAGCATCACAGTAACTATTGGTAATTCACTTAATAAAACTATAGAGAATTGCTCTTTATCTGCAAAAGAAAAAGAAAAATCTACTGCGAAAGATCTATCTGATATTGCTGAATCTAAAAAATTATCAACGGCAGAAATAAAAGGAAAGCTAGATAGAAAGAAAAAAACACTTGAAGAAACAAAAAAAGTTTTATCTAATCAGCAAAGAGCATTAAATGGTGCTAAGAATAGTGTGATTACTGCTATGAATATTGGTTGTCAAAATAAAGATGAGTATTCTAATATTATTACACAAATAACACAGTATAATACTACTAATAATGAAACACAAAAAGTACAAATAGAAGAACATATTAATAGTTTTCAGCAAAGCAAACTTGGTGGAAATACACATGGTCAAAGTGAAGGACAATCAAAGGCTCTTGTTAGGTTTAATCCCAATATTCCTAAAAAGAATGGCAATGATAGTCAAAATGTTTTTAATTCAAGTGGCTATATAAACATATTTATTCTAATATTAATATTACTTTTAGCTGTTTGTTTTGGCATTGGTATGGGATATTTAATTTATAAATTTAAAATTTGAGATTATAATATTTCTTTTTATAAAAAGCTTTAAGGAGTGTAAAAAATGAATGATTTAAGTTTAGCAGATATACAAAGAAAAATTAATGAAATAATAAGTCGTTTTAATTTAAACAATTATGATCTTGCTTATCTTGAAGATAATATGCCATTTATTGTTTATTTAGGGAAAGAATATGATAAACGCATAGGATCCTTTTCGTTGTCTAACGAAGAGCGTTTAAATGTAATAAAATATTATGAACTTTTCTCTAATTATCTACTTCGTTATATGTCTAAAAAGTATCATAAGGGTTTTAGTTTTGATATATTATCTGAGAAATTTGATAGTTCTTGTTATGTGGCAAGTGAGAATAAAATATATTTATCAAGAAATATTGTTGGAAAGCAAAAATTCGAAATGATAATGTTTACCATATTTCATGAGTTTAGGCATAAAAAGCAAAGAGATGATGAAACTAGTAGTATCAATAATATAATGGAAATTGATCCTGCTGCAGTTATTATGTTAAAAGAAGAATCAACTTTAATTGATGCTGATCTTTATAAAAATAATCATAATTGTTTTATTGCCGAACATGATGCAAATTTATTTTCATTATCTGAATGCAAATCATATATTGATACGAAATCTTTAGAACAGCAATTATCTGGTATTGAAGAAAAAAATGATTTTATTGGTAATATAATGCAAGGTGGAGATTTATCTACATTTGAATATAGTGATAAGCAAAAACTACCAATTATATATGAGCAGGACTATAGGGTTAAAAAAATTATAGAAGGAAAGAATGTATCTCAAAATTCGTTATTGAGTCTGATTTATGGACCTGATGGAAAACCTAAAACATATGAGGAATTATTAGAAGACAAAAAGAAATTAATTGCTAGATTTAAGAATAGTCATGGTATTAGTAATAGAAAAAGCTCTACTACTAATTATGATATACAGAGTTACAAGAGTGCTGCTCAACATATTGAAGAAATTTATAAGTTAATAATTGCAAGTGATCCTATTTTGACTTTACAAGAAAATTTTTATAAATATAATACAATAGATAATAAATTTATAGCAAAAAGATATATAAATAAAATTGTTTCTCTTTTAAGTACTTGTCCACAATTATCGATTATATATAATTCTGAAATTAAAAGTATATTGGTCAAGGAAATTGATAAAGGTAATGAGGATGTAGTAGAAGAAATAATAAGGAATGATGAAACTTTAAGATATCAAATACATATGTATATGAAAAGAGTAAATTCTAGAAAGCAACAAGCGATTAGTAAGTCTAAGAGTTCTAATGCTGATGATAGTGAATTATATGAAGATGTAAATTCTATGGGCTTGGGCAATGATGCACCTCATAATCGAAGTAGTTCTAAAAAAAGCGAAGAATATAGTTATGGGGCAAATAATCAGCAAAGTAACAGTAGTGTTAATAGAAAAAACACAACATTCAATGTAAATAATAATCCAATATTAGATAATGCAAAAAAAGAAAGAGAAAAAGAATTAGAAGAATTAAGAAGAAAAAGAAATGAATTAAGGGATACTTTATTTCAGCAGCAAGTAGAAGATATGAATAGAAATCAAAGACAAGTTTTAAATTTAGATGAAGTTTTTCAAGTACAAAAACAAAATGAGCTAGCCGCTCAAACAGAAGAACTTGAAGAAGATCATGGAATGACGATGTAGTATAGGAGAGAATATAATGGAACAAAAGTTTAATAAAGTAATTGAATTATTTAAAAAAGAAACTGAAAAGGAATGTTATAAAATTGAATTATTAGATGAGGAACCGTCTATATTAGATAATAAAATAGGAGGAAAACCTTATTTACCAGTAGGAGAGGATTATCCTAAAGATAAAGATGGTAATTATTTAGCATTATTATTACAAGTTAATTTAAAGGATATCAACTTAGAAGGATATCCTAAAAAAGGAATACTAGAAATATTTACTGATAGTAATGTTGATTATCCTTGTCAGTATGCTATTAAATATTTTGAAGAAGGCTTAGAATATCAAAAAAAATTACCTTCTGTTGATTTAGGTAATTATATTGTTAATAAATCGTATAAAATCAACTTGACAAAAAATAAATCATATATGGCAATTAATGATTATAGATTTATTAAAGTATTTACTAAAATAGTTAATGATGTATTTGAAACAAAATTAAATAGTTATGGAGAATTAGATGATTATTTTTGTAATTTTGCATGGTATGATAAGCTTCGTGATGGATATGTAAATCATTCAATAACAATAGGAGGATATCCCGATTTTACCCAAAATGATCCTAGATATGATATGAAAGAAAATAAAGATGAATGTTTATTTAAATTAGATTCATGGGGAAATTTCGATAAAGTTCAAATAGGAGATTCTGGAATATTATTTACTTTAATTTCAAAGGATGATATTGAAAAAGGCAAGTTTGAAAATGCAATTGTTGATTGGGATTGCTATTAATTATTTATAAAAAAGGGTATAGTTATGGAAAAAATATATTATAGTACAAGTGATGGTAAAAAAATATGTGGTATAATTGATATATGTAATGATAGTGAAGACATTGTTATTATATGTCATGCAAGAGGTAGTAGTAAAGATTCTAATGCTACTACTAGGATTCAGGAAGAATTAACTAAAAATAATATTAATTCTATTAGATTTGATTTTAGAGGTCATGGAGAATCGGAAGGAACAGACTATGATGAGTTAACTTCTAATTTTAAAAGAGATTTAGAAGATACTATTACAATGTTAAATGATAAAGGATACAAAAATATTCATTTACTTGGTACAAGTATGGGTGGTAAGATAGTGTCATTAGTAGATTTTTCTAAATTTGATATAAAAAGTATTACCTTATGGTATCCAGCAATACTTAGTTTTAAAAATGAAATGGATGTCAGATTAAATAGAATGTTTAAATCTAAAGAAGAAAAAGAAGCATTATCTAAAGGATATGTTATAGTACCATCTAGTAATGGTCATAAAGTAAGTAGTGAGTATTTTGAAGATGATAGAAGGTATATACCAGTCCAAAATTTAAAGACTGCTAAATGTCCTGTACTTCTATTACATGGAGATAAAGATAGATTTGTAAATTATAAAGATTCAGAATATGTACATAAAGTAGTTCCCAATTCTGTGCTATATTTAATACCAAATGGTGATCATAGTTTTAAAGATGAAGAGTGTATGAATAAAGCTTTAGGGATTACTACTACTTTTATTAATGAAGTAATGTCTAAAGAATTAGATAAAAAAGGAGGAATAGTTAAATAAAATGGAATTATATAAAGGAAAATATTTTGAAGTAGTATTTGTTGATTGGTGTCAAGAATTTATTGGACAATGTATTATATCTGGTAATAAAGAAAATCTAAGTGATATGACTAGTGAAGAATGGACTGAACTTGGTAAAATAGAAAAAGAGTTGGAAAGAGTATGTAAAAAACTATTTAATACTACGATGTTTAATTTTGCTTGTTTAATGAATAACGCATATAGAGATAATGAAAAACCTCATGTACATTTTCATTTTGTACCTAGATATAAGGATAAAGTATATTTATTCAATAAAACTTATGCTGATAAACATTTTGGATATAATTTTTGGAAATGGGCTAATAGTAAGTTTAAAAGACAAAAAGATATCTTTACTAAAGAAGAAAGATTAGAAATATTTAATATGATGAAAGATGAATTTAAATATGATTAGTTTGGAGTGTCAAAGTGGAAAGAGTAGAAAAAAGCAATATTTGCGATTATATTAATAGTTTGTTGAAGGATAGATGTTATGTGGGCTTACATTCAATAGTAGATGATCCCACTACAAATAATAACTATTTAAGTAATAATAAGAGAGAAAATGCTATCAGTATAATGAATAGAGGATTAATTAATAGTCGTGGTGGAACATTAAATCATACAATAAGATTTTTTGGTGATTTATCAGTTGCAAGTTCTGAGATAAAAAATAAAATGAGTAATTATTATCAGGGAATTAATAGGAGTGGTGAGTATTATGTAGAGGTAGTCGCTATACCATATTTTTTTGAAGATGGCCTAGGAAGAAAAATCTTTGGTGGATATAAGGAATATGATAGTGAATCGCAGTTTAGAGAAAGAGCTGAATGTGTGACAGATGCCTTATTCTCTCAGTGCGTACCATCAGAAATGATATTAGGTTATTATTCATATGATGAACATGAGAAAAAAGTGACATTTGTTCATAATACGAGATACTATTCTAATTTATCTATTGGTGAAAAGCAAAAATTTATACAAAAATATTTTAATAATTACGTGGATAGTTTAAATATTAATGCTAATGAAAATGTAAGTAAAATGGAAGATTTTATAAAAAGATTTCCAACTATTAAAGATCCTTTTTCAAATACTTTAAGGCAATATATATCACTGAAGAAATCCGGCTTGGCAAATTCTAAGAATACTAATATGAATTATTCCGGTCATCAATTATTGGAAAAAACTCCTAATAATATTACTTTACAGATAGAATATCCAGATGGAAAAATTCATAGTGTGAATTGTTATAAATTTTGTAAGGCTCTTTTAGACAAAGGTGAATATGTATACTTTATTGAATATAAGGATAAAGTCGGTGATAAAGAAATTGACAGTTATGCAGTTTTAGAAAATCACTTTGGAAGATTTTATAAATCTGATAAGAAGATAGCTTATAATGAACTTGCTAGTAATGTTATAAGAGATATTGCTTTAGATACATTATCAAGTGAAATCTTTATGAAAAATTCAGAAAGAGGAATTGATATGATAAGGAAAGATGTTATGAAGCAAGAAGAAATTGATAAGGCTAACGAAGAAGTAAGAAATGAAGTCTTAAAGTTATCAAATGAAGGTGGTAGTTCTAATACTATGATTGATATTAGACAGAAGAAAGATACTGGACAAAAAAGTGTATATGTAGTTTTGCCTACTAGAAAAGACAATCATAATGTTATTGATTTTACTTCAATGAAGAATACATTATTTTTGAGTGATTATCCAATAAGTGCTTTTGTACATGAAGGTAATGAAACAATAGAAGGTTATTTGGAACATTCGTATACTAATAATTGTAAAATTTTGAAGCCATTAAAATTAGATAAAGAGAAGGCAGAGAGAATTTTTGCTTATTTAAGAGAACAAGAAAGCAGATATAATTTTAATGTTAATGGATTAGAAGATGTGATTATAGAAAATTATAGATGTAAATTTGTCCCTTCTACTGATACTCAATATAGACTAGTATCATTTGGTAATATAGAAAAAATTTATTTACCGATAAAAATAGGACATGATGATGCTGATGTTAAGAATATGTTTTATAGATATATGAATGGAACTGCGCTTGGTTGTTCAATAATAAATGGGAGTGATTTTGTTACAGAACCAAAAATTAGTTCTGATGATTATGCGAAAATGTATTCTCTTTTGGCAGATAATATGAAATTGAGAAATGAATTGAATATAGAACCTATTCATGTGGAAAATCCAAATGATAGTTATGAATTAGATGATACAATAAATAGACTAAAAAAAGAAAATGATGAATTTGAATTGCAAAGTAAAATGTCTCCTGACGAATTGAGTCAATATAATAGGCAAAAAGAAATCAAAAAGGCACAGGCTTTTTCTGAATTTTTTTCATCAATGGGTGTAGATACATCTCAGATTAAGCAAAGTTTAGAAAAAGAGACAATTGATATAAATAAAAAAAGTTCAAGATAGTATATTGTGGAGGTTAAAATATGACTACTATTTATTTGATGAGACATTCAGAACCATTTAAAGTACATCGTGGAATAGAAGATATTCATGAAGATTTACTATTTAGTAATATTAAAAATCCATTATCTGTTGATGGAGAAAAACTTGCTGAAAAAATAAGTAATAATAGTGAATTTGATAATCTAGACGCTGTATGGTCTAGTAATTATGTTAGAACTATGAGTACTGCTAAATGGTTTGCATATAGGAATAATTTGAAAGTTAATGTTACTGATAAATTAGGAGAAAGAATTCATGGTATTAATTCTTGGGATGAATTACCTATGGATTTTGAAAGAAAACAATTTATAGATGAAAATTATCAAATAGGTTATGGTGAAAGTAGAAAAAAAACTACTGATAGAATTTATTCGTTTATCAGTGAACTATTAGAGGAATATAAAGATAAAAGAATTTTAATAGTAGGTCATTCAACTGCATTTATGTTTTTGTTAATGAAATGGTGTAATGTTGAATATGAAGAAGAATATAGTTTCAACGATAAAGTTTTCTTTGATGGCAAATGGAATTATTGTGAAACTTTTAAATTAGAATTTGATGATAATAAGGAATTGATTAATATAGAAAATATAAAGGTATGAAATTAAATAATAATAGTAGTGGTGATATTTATATGAGAAATAAAATTTATACAGTTATAATAATTATATTTTCTATTATATGTGGTATTATTACTAAGGATTATATACTTGGGACGTTTACATTAATTTGTGGACTACTTAATGCTTATTATTCAAGTATTGGTAAAACATATAATTATATATTTGGTGCATTATATTGCTTATTTAGTGCTTATATAGCATATATAAATGGATTATATGGTATTGCAATATTTTCTATATTAATATATTTTCCACTTCAGGTACAGGGATATATTAGTTGGCTTAAAAAGAAAGATAATAATAATGAAGTAAAGATAAGAGGATTTACTATAAAGAATTCTATTATTATTGTTAGTAGTTGCATAGTAGGAAGTATATTACTTGGATTTATATTAACAAAGATACCTGGTCAGCAACTTGCTTTCTTAGATTCTAGTAGTAATGTTATTAATTTATGTGGAACAATACTTATGAATTTAAGATTTAAGGAGTGCTGGATAGTATGGCTTTTTAATAATACATTTGATATGTCAATATGGATTATTAATGTAATAAAGGGTAGTCCTAATGCTATAATGATGTTATTAGTTTCTATTGGTTATTTATTAATAAATATTTATGGATTAATTAAATGGATTAAATTATCAAAAATAAATAAGGAGAAGATTTAAGATGAATACTAATATTAATAGAGTAAAAATTGTTACCATGGTTCCTACTGAAAATGTTGATGAAGTAAGAAAGGGTATTTGTGAAGTAGGTGCTGGTATAATTGGTAATTATACACATTGTACTACTAGTATTAAATGTATTGGAACTTTTAGACCAAATGATGAAGCTAATCCATATATTGGAGAAAAGAATAAATTAGAATATGTAGAAGAAGAAAAATTAGAAATAGTATGTAATATAAATAATGTTAAAAGAGCGATAGAAAAGTTAAGAGAGGTTCATCCTTATGAAGAACCAGAGATAGATATTATTCCTTTAATTGATGAAGAAATTTTTAAATAATAGGGGTGAATATAATATGTATGAATTTGCTAAAAATAATTTTGATAAATATTTGAAAGAGAATTATGATATTGATAATGAAAAAATAAGTCATAAATTAAACCATACTTACAATGTTGTAGAAAATGCTAGAATAATAGCTACTGATATGAATTTAGATAAGGAAAATATCAATCTTGCTATGGTAATTGCACTATTTCATGATATAGGTAGATTTAAGGAGGCAATGGATAAAAATTCTTTTAGAGAAGATATTATTAAATATGATCATGCTGCTCTTGGAGTTAAATTATTATTTGAAGATAATCTAATTAGAAAATTTATAAAAGAAGATAAATATGATAACGTTATAAGAACTGCTATACTTAATCATAGTAAATATAATTTAGATACTTCTGATATGAATGAAATAGAAATATTACATTCTAAAATAATTAGGGATGCTGATAAGGTAGATAGTTTTAGAGCTAAAGCGGAAGAAGATATTTATACTATGGCTAATATTACTAAAGAAGATATAGAGAATTCTTATATTACCGATAAGGTATATAATGATTTTATGGAAGAAAAGACAATTATTAGTAAAGATAGAAAAACAGGTATTGATATTTGGATATCATATATTGCTTTTGTATTTGGATTAGAGTTTAGTAGTAGTCTTAAAATAATTAAAGATAAAGATTATATTAATAAATTATTTGATAGATTTGATTATAAATATGAAAAAGAAAGAATGTTTATTTTAAGAAATAAAGCTTTATATTATTTAGAAAAGAAGGTGTAAATAAATGTACTTAAAGGAAATATTAAATGGTTATGGAAATAAGAAAATAAAAATATATATTGATATGGATGGGGTAGTAGCGGATTATGATGTTGGAAAACCAGATAATTTTGAAAAGAAAAGGCCATTATATACTTCGATTGATAAGTTAAAAGAAATATCTTTTATGGATAATGTTAGTTTAT
>CAMVMQ010000017.1 GCA_947168625.1 uncultured Caryophanales bacterium | reverse complement strand
ATTGTTATTACTTCTTTTTTATTTTTTTATATTATTTTAGACACTTTCAATCTCATATTTCTTATAGTATTATATATTTTTTTTGTTTTATTATCAGTAATATTTGATATTTCCTTAATAGTAAAATTTTGTTCAATCAATGATAAGACTAATTCTTCTTCTGCAGTTAATACATCTATTATTTTTTTTCTTAATGTTTTATAATTATCTTCTTCTTCAATTATTAATATGGGATCAGACTTATAATCCATTAATGATTTATCATTAATTTCCTCATAACTATCTATCAAAATAGCATTATTTAGTACGGAATGTTTTTTTCTTTCTAATTGTTTCTTATAGTTTATTAATCTATTATCAAGAGTTTTGTTCAAGTATGTTGAAAATTTAGTATTATCAATGTAGCTATCTATTGTTTGGTAGAAGCACAAAAGGCCTTCATTAATATAGTCATCAATATCGCGAAATTTTGAACATTCTTTTGCAGATTTGTACCATATTTTATTATAATATTTTTTTAATAAAGTATCTATAGCATCCTCATTTTTTTCTTGTGCTAAATACAGTAGTTCATAATCATCTGGCATATTATTCTCCTCTTGAACGACTTATTTCCGATAAAAAGATACCACATGCAACTGAAGCATTTAGACTGTTTACCGTTCCTTTCATTGGTATTTTAGCTAAATAATCACAATTTTCTCCAACTAATCTACTTATTCCTCTTCCTTCATTACCAATTACTATTACTACTTTAGTTTTATAATCAATAGTAGTGTAATTAATTCCTTCCATATCGGTGCCAACAATCCAATAACCATAATCTTTTAATTTCTTTATTGCATTAACTATATTTACAACTTTAATTATCTTTATTTTTTCAATTGTTCCAACAGATACTTTTACAACAGTACTATTTATATCTACAGATCTATCATTTGGAATAATAATGGCATCCACTCCAAAAGCTTCACATGATCTTATAATCGCCCCAAAATTATGTGGATCTTCTATATGATCAAGGATTACTATTAGAGGATACTCTTTTTTAATACTGTTTAGTACATTTTCTAAATCATATGTTTTTATATCATCAACTTCTAAAACTATTCCTTGGTGTAACCCGTTGCACATACTATCTAATTGTCGTTTATCAACAATTTTTGTTATTATATTTCTTTTTTCTATTAGTGTTTTGATTTCTTCATCATTAAAATTTTTGCTTAAATATATCTTATGTATTTTATTTTTACTATTTAATTTTTCTAATGCCACATTTTTTCCATATATTTTCATTATTTCACCTCAATATTTGATAATATTTCTATAAGTCTATTTTTGTTTGTTAAATATAATTCTCCAATTAGTGACTCGAAACCCGTAGATAATTTATACGTTATAATATCTGTATTTTTTGGATGATTATTATTCTTGTTGTTTCTTCCTCTTTTAAAAGTTCTTATTTCCTCGTCAGTAAGTATATTATTATCAATAAGGTCAGCAATTATTTTTGCTTGAGCTTTAGCTGATACGTAATCAACTGATTTTTTTTGAAGAATATTAGGATTATTTATTCCCATATTTATTAGTTTTTCTCTTATATAAAGAGAAAAAAATGCATCACCGATAATAGCTAATACATTAGTATTAATTTGTCTTGTATCCATTTAAATACCTCATTCTTAAGTTATTATATATTATATATTTTGGAAAGTCAACAATAAAAAAGCAGCACTTAGGCTGCATTATTGTTATAATTTTGTTCAAGTTGTCCTAACATTGTTGGGCCATCCTCTTTAGGTGGTTCACTTATTGGTATTTGATTCTGTTGTATATTTTGTTTCGAATTAAAGAATGGCATAGGTTGAATGCTCACACTTGTATTGGATGGCTGCTCTATGGTATTATTAAAATTATCTGTTGTTTGCATCATAGAATTATAGGTTTTATCTTGCATTTCCCATAGATTATTATTCAATAGAATTGGGTTATTATTGTTGTTGATATCAATTTTTCTTTCTGGCTCTGGGGTTATGTCTGGCATACTTAGATTTGGAATATTAAAACCTGACATATTGCTTTGATTGTTATTGTTTTGGGTATTATTAAAAGCATCATTTTGAATATTTAAATTTGGTACTTTTGCTATACCACCATTATTATTTTGACTATATTCAGTTACTCCAGATGTATTATTAAGTGTACTCATATTTGAATTATAAATATTAGTAGTAGTAGCGTTATTAATTGGATTCCAAGCATTATCTTTTTGTGGCTCGTATTCTGTTCTATATATTGAACTATACGCAGGTATATTTTGATTTGTATTTTTGCTTGTTTCACTCGGAATAACTTCATTATTATTGAATAAATTGTTTGCATTATTTGCAGGAATAGAATTTACACTAACAGTTTCTATTGGTGAATTATTTTCAATCCATGTTGGCCCATTGTTGTCATTAGTGTCGCCATTATATTTGGAATTTAATTTTTTTATTGTTTCCTTAGTAGGATTATTTATTAATTCATTCACTATAAAATCTAATTCTTCCTTGTTAAAATACTTCATACGTGTCCCCTCTCTATCTTTATTTTATTATAATAGAAAAAAAAAGAAAAGTAAATAGAAATACTCTTTTTTATATTAAATTATTCCTTAAAGTGACATTTATATCATGTAAAGTGTAAACCTCAACCTGAATAGCTTTTTGAAACTTTATAAAACATAAATCATCAATTACAATGTCATTATTAGAGTTTAGCACAAGGTTATGCTTATATTTATTTTTTAAAATCTCGTTGTCTCGCGTTATTCTTTTTATATTTAAATTATTTGATATGAAGAAAACAATATTATCACTGCCTTGAATATTTATTTGTAAATAGTTTTCTATTAATAGTTTGGCACTTCCTTTTATTTGATAACTTCGGGGTTTTAATTCTCTTTTTGGCGTTATTTTTTTTATTTCATTTAAAGGCAGATAGTTTAAAATACTTTTTGTGTTTAATAATCCAGGAGTATCAATTATTTTTAAATCTCCTATGGTTAAATTTATTTTATTTAGGGTAGTTGATGGATAGATACTAGTGGTTATTTTTGGGGTTTCATTAGTATAATTTTTTATAAATGTATTTATAAGTGTAGATTTACCAGAGTTGGTCATTCCTACAAAATAAATGTCTTTATTTTTTCCATATTCTTTAATTTTATTATAAAGTTTATCAATGCTATAGTTTTTATTTGCACTTACTATTTCAATATCTAAGCAATTATTAACTTTATTTTTGACATATTTTAATAATTTTTCATCTTTAACTGTTTTGGGAAGTAGATCTTTTTTTGTTAATACGATCATGTAATTATTAAAATCATTTATGAAGTCAAGATTAAAATTTAATAGTGATACTACATAAACAACTAATGATGTTGTTGGAATATTATTTATTATTTTTTTATAATCAATATTGTTTAAGGTAACACTTTGGTAATTCCCATAATTTTTTAGACGAAAACATCTTTCGCATAATTCTCTATTTATATCTGGAACATATCCCAAACCATTCTTGTCTTTATCTTGAAGATAGTAACCACACCCTATGCACTTTTTAATCATAATACTCTCCTATTGAAAAGATACCTCTTTTATTCATTTTCTTTATTTCTATTTTTTCAATAAATCGATGAATTTTAGTAAACGGCATATCAATATTGGAAATAGGATTCACAAGTATTGTAGTTATCCCAACTCTATTTCCACCATATATATCAGTTACTAACTGATCACCTATAATTGCGGCTTCCGATAAGGAGTAATTATACATTTTTAATATTTTTAGGAATTTCTTTTTTCTTGGTTTTCCTGCTTTATAGCAGCAATCAACATTTAATTCTTTTTTAAAGGGTTCCAACCTTTTCTTTGGAGAATTAGAGAAAATAATTACATGAAACCCCATTTCTGTTAATTTATCAAATTCATCTTTAAGTTTTTTTGTTGGTTGTTTTTTTAAATAGGGAATACAAGTATTATCTAAATCAAATAAAAGACATTTAATACCTCTTTGTAATAATTTTTCATAATTAATAGTAAAGATGCTTTGTGCATAGATATCTGGATAGAAATTCATTTTTCACCTCATTTATATTATACAATATTTTTTGCTATTTTGTATCTTTATATAGCGATTTTGCATACATTTTATTAGGAGGTTTATTTAAATGTTTTTTAACTTGTTAAATTTACTTGTTAATAATTTTTCTTTTTTTTCTGGTGCATATTCGAATAATGCTTTCCCCGAACCGCTTGATAGAGATGAAGAGGAGAAATACATTGAGCAAATGATTAAAGGCAATAAAGAAGCAAGAAGTATTCTCATCGAGCACAATTTAAGATTAGTTGCACATATTGTTAAAAAGTATGAATCAAGTGCAAATGATGTTGATGATTTAATTGGGATTGGCACCGTTGGTTTAATCAAAGGTATTGATAGTTTTTCTCCTGATAAGAATGTTAAACTTACAACTTATATTGCAAAGTGTGCAGAAAATGAAATTCTTATGTATTTTCGCTCCGATAAAAAAAATGCAAAAAATGTAAGTTTATTTGATGGTATTAGTTATGATAAAGAAGGAAACGAAATTACAATACTTGATGTTTTAAAAGTTGATAATCCAGATTTTGCTGATGAACTATATAAGAAGGATAATATTGCTCTTTTAAGGAATTATTTAAAAATTTTAACTCCTAGAGAGAAAGAAGTTATCACTAAAAGGTATGGACTCGATGGTAATAATGAGATTACTCAGAAAGAGATTGCTAAAGCTCTTGGAATTTCAAGAAGTTATGTATCAAGAATTGAAAAGAGAGCTATAACAAAAATACTTAGAGAATTTATTAAAGGAAACAATAAAGAGTGAGAAAATGGTTAAAATATGGGGAAAATTATTGACTAAGGGGATTTTTTATGATAAAGTTAATATCGAACTGATGAGGAGGAATAATTATGAAAAAAGTAACAAATAAGAGAACTAAATCTGTTAATAATAAACCTAATTGTTTAAAAAGAACAAAAAGCCAGCAAAAAGTTAATTTCACTACTATTATTGATGAATTTGGTAAAAAGTTTAGAACTAGTGTAAGAGAAGCAAGAACTCTTAAAAAAAATAGTTAATAAAAGATGGGTTAATACCCATTTTTTTGTTTGTATTTTTCTTTTTCTTCCTTTTTTGCTTTTTTTAATATTTTATAATAGTATTTTTCACCAAGTATATATTCTTCTTTGAGTATGTCTTTTTCTAATTTATTATCGCTCATAAAAAAACTCCTTTCTTTAATATTATTAAAGGAAAGAGTTTTTTTATTCTATTCTTTTAAATTATTAATTCTTTCAAACATATTATCATGTTTTGTAATATATGAGCCAACAACTGCAATTGATGCTTCTTTTACCTCTTTAATAGTTTCATTATTTATTCCACCATCTACCTCTAAAATAATAGGATAGTCTTCAACTAACTTCCTTATATCATGAACTTTTTTGATTGTACTTGGAATTAGTTTCTGACCTCCAGCGCCGGGGTTAACAGTCATAATAAGGATTAAATCAATTTTATCTAGGTATGGTTTTAATTTTTTGATATCTGTGTCTGGTTTAATAGCTATTCCACATTTGATTTTATTTTCTTTTACTAGAGTAATTAATTTATTTATATCTTTGTTTATTTCTAGGTGAAAAGTTATATTATTAATATTTGGTAATAATATTAATCTCTCAATGTACTTTTCTGGTTCATTTGCCATTAAATGAATATCTAATTTCTTTGCGCTTATAGATGATATTTTTTCTACCTCTTCGAAGGAATAATCTTTGTTTGATACAAATTTTCCGTCCATTATATCTATATGCAAATAATTAATATCAGAGTCATTTAGTATTTTTGCTGTTTCTATCCTTTCTTTTGCATTTAATAACGATACAGATAATTCCATTTTATTTTCCTCCTATAAACTTTTTATAGTTGTCATATCTAGATGATAATATTTTCCCTTCTGCAAGTAATTTTTTTATAGAGCATTCATCTTCTTTGATATGCATGCAATCTCTGTATTTGCAACTACCGTTTTTCATTTCTTTCATATTATCGCGAATATTTTCTTTTGTCATATTAATAAAGTCAACTGACGAGAAACCTGGTGTATCCGCTATTAGTGAATGATCAACTTCGTAAAGAGTTGTGCATCTTGTTGTGTGTTTTCCTCTTCCTAATGCTTTAGATATTTCACTTGTTTCTAGGGATAGATTTTTATCTAATTTATTTAAAAGTGAAGATTTACCAGCACCTGATTGACCCGCAAAAACTACTATTTTATCTTTAATTATTTTCTTTATTTTAGAAATGTTATTATTATCTGTTACAGTATAGCCTATATCCTGATAATAGTCCATTATCTTATTAATTTTTTTTGTTTCTTCTTTGGTAAGCAAATCTTTTTTTGTTAAGCAAATAATGGGTTCAATATTATTGAATGAAACTATTGTCAGAAGTTTATCTAGTAGAATGCTATCAAAATTTGGTTCTTTTACTGAGGTTACAATTAGGGCAATATCGATATTGGCTATTTGTGGTCTAACAAGGGAGTTCTTTCTTTTTTTTACGTCTAGAATGTAATTATTATCTTCATCTATAATTACATGATCTCCTACTAATGGAGTTATTTTATCAATACGGAATTTTCCTCTTGCCTTACAGATATTTATTCCTTTTTTTGTCCTTACAGTATAGTTATTGCTTTCGTTTTTAATAATTATGCCTTCCATACAACTCCTTTATTAGTTAGTTTTTTCTTCATCTTTATTTTCATCTGTTGGAATTAAGTCTTGAACAGGTTCTTTAACTTCAGGTTTCTTTGCAATTGTTACTTTAAGTGTATATCCATTATATATCGGATCACCTGGTTCTCTATTCTGTTTAAGAATAGTTCCTTCTTCTACCTCTTCGGTTTCTTTATATGATTTGTCAATTGTTAAATGGTATTTTTTGGCGAAATCTTCAGCTTGATCAATTGTCCATTTCTCTCCAACCATATCAGGATATACATCTACTTCTGGGATATAAAGAACTACATTATCTCCCGAAAATAATTTTTTCTCTTCTTCGCTATTATATTCAGGTTCTTGTGCTATAATTAAATCCTCTTTATCCTCATAGGCAGAAGCATTTTCTACCATTTTAGTTCGCATCTCAACTTTAATGTTTTTGGCTTCTAATAATCCTTTTATTTCGTAATAGTTTTTACCGGTATAATCTTCTAATAGAAGATACTCTTTGCCTGTAGATTCAACTATAGTTATGGTGCTTCCTTTAGTCTTTGTTGAACCACTTTTTGGTTCAGTTCTTATAACTATTCCTTCTTCTATTTCGGCATTTTCTTCACCTTTAGTAGTATATTTTAAACCTGCTTTTTCTATTTTTTCAATAGCATCATCAGTAGTTAATCCAACGACATTTGGAACCTTAACTTCTTTAATGTTACGATTACTTATAAGAAGATATACTCCTGATAATGCAATTAGAATGACCAAAAGAACTACAGCCAATATAATTGGTAATTTATTTTTTTCATTCTTTTCATTTAATAGTGACGAGTCATTCTCTTCTGTATCTGTTGGTTTATCAACCATTGTTTTTTTTATTTCTTTAGTTAAATTTGGAACTACTTTTGTTTCCTCTAAATCATTTTCAGGATACTCGTATACTAGCCTTTTATCATTAGTCCTTTCAAGTGCAGTTATTAAATCATTATGCATTTCTCTTACGGTGTCATATCTATTTTTAGGGTTTTTTGCGGATGCTTTTAAAATTATATTTTCAATAGATTGTGGAATTGTTGGATTTTGCTTACGGATACTAGGTATTTTCTCTTTCATATGCTTTAGTGCTATTTCAACAGCATTGTCTCCTTTAAAAGGAACTGTTCCTGTTAAAAGTTCATACATTAAGATACCTAATGAATAAATGTCACTCTTAACCGTGGACCCTTTACCATTTGCTTGTTCTGGTGGCAGATAATGAACTGAGCCCATTACTGAATTGGTTTGTGTTAATTGTGTTGAATTTATAGCCATGGCAATGCCAAAATCTGTTATTTTGACTAATCCGTTATCTTCAATCATAATGTTTTGTGGTTTAATATCACGATGAATAATGTAAGCTTCATGTGCATGAGCTAACCCATCTGTTAATTGACTCATAATGTCAATGACTTCATTTAATGTAAGGGCACCACGTTTTTGCAAAAGTTGCTTTAGCGTTTTTCCATCAATATACTCCATTACAATGTAATAATTTCCTTCCTCTTCACCAACATCATATACTTCAACAATATTTGGATGAGAAAGATTAGATACTGATAGGGCTTCTCTTTTAAAGCGACGAATGAATTTTTCATCGTTTGATAAATCTCCTCTTAATACTTTGATTGCAACTTTTCGATCAAGAATTGTATCATTAGCCAAGTAGACGTTTGCCATTCCGCCTTCACCAATAGTTTTAATGATTTCATATCTATCATTGATTTTTTGACCCCTTGTTAGCATTATAGATCACCACTTTCTTTTCTTAGATAAGCTATAGAAATATTATCGGTTCCACCACGCATATTACTCTTTTTGATTAGTTTTCCGACTTGTTCTTCAATCGAAATATTACTATTTAATACTTTTTCAATTTGTTCATTTGTTACCATATTAGTTAATCCGTCACTACACAAAAACAAGCCATCAACATTAATATCAACGTCAAAAACGTCTATCTCGATTGGATCATTTGCTCCTAGTGCACGAGTAAGCAGGTTCTTTCTTGGATGAAATTTCGCTTGTTCTTCAGTAAGTTCTCCTGTTGATACAAGAAGATTTACTAGAGTATGATCTTTTGTTATTTTATGCAGTTTTTCATTTTTTAAGGCATACCCTGATGAATCTCCGATATTGCCATATAAAATATAATCATTTGTTTTTATAGCTACAACTAATGTTGTTCCCATTCCTTTACTTTCGGGATGAGATGCTGTGTAGGAAAAAATTTGGTTATTAATTTCTTTAACAATTCTTCTTAGCCAATCAATGGCATCTTCTTTTTTTCCTAAAGTTTCCATTGATTCAAAGCTTTCCGAAATATGTTCAATAGCGATACTTGAGGCAACTTCACCTGCCTTATGTCCACCCATACCATCAGCAACAGCTAATATAAACTCATTATTTTTGTTATTTATGATTGTAACGTTGTCTTCATTATGTGTTCTTACTTTACCAGCATCTGTCATATAAAATGT
Organism: uncultured Caryophanales bacterium; assembly: GCA_947168625.1. GTDB lineage: Bacteria > Bacillota_I > Bacilli_A > RF39 > UBA660 > CAG-302. The sequence goes on along the minus strand of CAMVMQ010000017.1, from coordinate 4,634 downwards.
TTGCATTATTTCACTTCCTTAATTATTTGCTCTTAACTGTCCGCAGGCGGCATCAACCGAGCCTCCGAACTCTTTTCTAATTGTTGCATTTATTTTATTTGATTTAAGTATATCATAAAATGCAAGAATTTTCCACTCTTTTGAGCGCTTAAAGCCAATATTCTCTGTTTCATTATATGGTATTAAGTTGACATAACAATTAATTCCTTTTAAAAGTTTGACTAATTCTTTAGCTTCCTTTTCGTTATCATTTATTCCATCTAACATAATATATTCAAATGTTACTCTTCTATTTGTTTTTTTAATGTATTCTTTAATAGTATTCATCAAATCATCTAATTGATATACCTTCGCAATAGGCATAATCTTCCTTCTTAATTCATCATTTGGTGCATGTAAACTAACAGCAAGGTTTACTTGTCCTTCTTCTTCCATAAATTTTTTTATACCAGGAATAATTCCACATGTTGAAATTGTAATATGCCTTGAGCCTAAATCAATACCTTTATTACAATTTATTATTTTAACAAATCTTAAAACATTTTCATAGTTATCGAACGGCTCACCAATCCCCATAACAACAACATGTGTAATTTTTTTCTTTGTTTCCTCTTCAATTAGAAGAATTTGCTCCACAATTTCGTAGGCAAGAAGATTTCTTATTTTTTTTAATCTTCCACTTTCACAAAAAGTACATCCCATATTACATCCTACTTGAGATGATACACAGATACTTATTCCATAATTATGGAACATAAGAACTGATTCTATTTTGTTTCCATCTTCTAATTCAAAAAGATATTTATTGACCTTATCACCTTTTTGAGTTATTAATAATTTGATTTTATGAAGTGAAAAATTTTCTTTTAATTTTTTTCTCATTTCTTTGCTAATATTTGTCATCTCATCAAAAGAATTCAATCTTTTTTTATATAGAGATTCAAATACTTGAGTTCCTCGAAATGATTTTTCGCCAATAGAAATAAAATAATCTTCTAATTCTTTAAGCGTTAAGTCATAAATATTTCTCATTAAGCTACACCTCTTAATTTCTCTTATATTATAGCAAAAAAAATTGTTTATTAAAACTAGTTTTTAAAAGAAAAAAGATAAATTATTTTTTATCTTTCACTATATTCTTCCAGGGTAAGCTTATTATAATAGAGATACGAAGCTATTTCTCCAACGTAGCGTAAATGCCATGGCTCGTATGTATATTTGGTTATATTTTCTTTTTCTTCGGGAAACCTTATTATAAAGCCATATTTATGGGCATTTTCATGAATCCATTTGGTTTCTGGTAAATTTTCAATTTCATGTTCAATATAACACTTTCCATTTTTATATACGCATACATCGATAGCAAGTCCTGTTTGATGTTCAGATTTACCAGGTTCTGCTATTCTTGTTATTGCGTAACTAAATCCTTTTTCATCTATTAACTTATTATATATTTTCTCTTGATAGTCAAAAGTTCGATATCCACTTTCAATGTCTATTTGGTAATTATTTTCTAATGCTGCCTTTTGAAGTTCTTGAAAGGAAGAATATGCTTTTTTGTCTAATAATATATTATCTTTGTATTTGCTTTCTACCTTAACTAGTTCATTTGGTATATAGGCTCTGGGTACAGGGTTATCTTTATTTACTAATATTTGATAATCCATATTTACCTCCTGGTATATTATATTCATTTAACTTTTAAATAGATACTATTCGTTATATTATAATTTTGTTATATTTGGATGTCCTTTCATTAATTTTTTAATTCCTATTGGATGAGGGAATGCAACTGTTATAATTGATTTTTCTACTGACACTACAATTCCTTCGCCAAATTCAGTATGACTTATTCTTTCTCCCACTTCATACTCAATTCCGTGATCTATTTTTTTCTTTAAAGCAGTTCCTTTTTTTATAATTGAACTCAATTTTTCTTCAACATCCAGATACTTTTTATCAATTTCTCCAATAAATCTACTTGGCATATTTCTTGTAGTATTTCCAAATATCATCCTTGTCTTTGCAGATGTTATTGTTAATTTTTCTTTTGCTCTAGTAATAGCAACGTAGCATAGTCTTCTTTCTTCTTCAATGGCGGTGTTTCCTCCATCGTTAATAGCATTGTAATGTGGAAATATTCCTTCTTCCATGCCTGCAAGAAACACATAATTAAATTCTAGTCCTTTTACGGAATGAACAGTCATCAAATTCACGCGATTGCTTCCTTCTTGATGCTCAGATATATCACTAACTAAAGATATTTCATCCAAAAAATCATTTAATACAGCAGTCCCATATTCTTCTTCGAAACTTTTAGTTATTGATTTAAATTCGTTTAAGTTTTCTAGTCTTATCTCATCTTCAAGTAGTTTTGATGATGAGTATTCCCTCTGCATACCACTTTTTTCTAAAATGTTATTAATTAATTCTGTAAGAGACATGGTCTTACTGTCATTTGTTAAGGATTCGATCAACTTCTTAAATTCTAATTCTTTTCCAGATGATATTGCTTCAAATAATGATATTGATTTTTCATATGCCTTTTTAGATAAGTTTTCAATAGTTTTATCCCCTATTCCTCTTTTAGGAGTATTAATTATTCTAAGCAAGCTTACATCATCTTTATTATTATTTATTAACCTTAAATAGCATAATAGATCTTTTATTTCTTTTCTATTATAGAAATAAAAACTTCCTACCACACGATATTTAATATTCTTTTTTAACATTTCCTCTTCAAGAACACGTGACTGAGCATTAGTTCTATAAAGAACTGCTATCTCTTCTTCATTGATTCCCTTAGAGATTAAATCCTTGATAGATTCAGCAATGAAAGAAGCCTCTTCTTTTTCATTTTCTACAACTTTATATTTAATTTTATCTCCCTCATTATTATTGCTCCAAAGATTCTTATCCTTTCTCTCTTTATTATTTCTAATAACACAGTTTGCAGCATTCAAAATGGTCTTAGTTGAGCGATAATTTTCTTCAAGAAGAATTGTTTTTGTTTCTGGATAATCTTTTTCAAAATTGAGGATATTCTTGTAATTTGCTCCTCTAAATGCATATATAGCTTGGTCATTATCTCCAACCACAAAAATATTGCGATACTTTGATGCTAATAATTTACTAAATGCATATTGTGCTTCATTTGTATCTTGATACTCATCAATTAGAATATATTTATATCTTTCTTGGTATTCATTTAATATATTTGGGTATGTTTTAAATAATTTAATAGGTAATGTTAGTAGATCATCAAAATCAATAGAATTACCATTTTTTAATTTTCTTTGATATATTCGGTATGTTTCAACAATGTTTTGATCAAATTCAACTTTAGCAAAAGCGTCTACTCCCATCATTTCATTTTTTGCTGAGCTAATTATATTTTTTATTCCCCTTGGATTATATAATTCTTTAGATAGATTTAAATCTTTTAATATTTTTTTTATTATTGTGAGAACATCATCACTATCAATTATTGTAAAATTTCTGTCGTAACCAAGTAAACTATAATTCTCTTTAATAATTTTTAACCCTAATGAGTGAAAAGTTGATATTTGGATATTATTTGATGGTTCTCCTATTAAATTATATACCCTGTCCTTCATTTCTTTTGCAGCCTTATTAGTAAAAGTTATTGCTAATATATTATAAGGGCTTATTCCTTCTTCTATTAGATGGGCAATTCTATTCGTTAATACCTTCGTTTTACCTGAACCCGCTCCTGCTAAGACGAGCATTGGTCCTTTAATATGATTAACAGCTTTTTCCTGTTCTGAGTTCAATTTTTGTATAATCATTTTACCACCATCTTCCTTTAACATTTTATCATTATTATTTTTAGAAGTAAAGTTTATTATTAAGAAAAAGAGTTAATTCTTTAACTCTTTATTTTTTTATATTTCTTGTTTTTTTTCTTTATATAAATTTATAAAATAATAAGCTGAATATCCTAATGCTCCAAGTCCTATGATCCAAGCAATATAGATAAGGGCACTACCAGTAGGTTCTTGTTCTGGTTCATTTTCGATTGGGCAAGAATAATATACATCCTTTTCAAATTTCTTTGGATTTGTCTTATCAATTTTTACGTTTACTGTATCATCTGATTTTATTTTATTACCTTTGGTATCTACTATATAACATCCTGTGATTTTTGGTGAAGGAACAGGATTCTCATATCCTGGATCTAGGTTACTCTCTTTGTGGGCTGGTACTGTTTCACCATTATCATCTTTTACACTATCAGTTGTTTCCCCATCTTTATAATAGTAATAATTAATTGTTGCTGTATATTTTGGACAATAATAATATACATCCTTTTCAAAGTTCTTTGGATTTGTCTTATCAATCTTTACGTTTACTATATCATCAGATGTAATTTTGTTACCTTTGGTATCTACTATATAACATCCTGTGATTTTTGGCGAATTAACAGGATTCTCATATCCTGGTTCAAGTTCACTCTCTTCGTGGGCTGGCACTGTTTTACCTTTATCATTTTTTATTCTTTCTTTTGTTGTCCCTTCTTTATCTTTATAATAGTAATAATTAATTGTTCCTGTATAAGTACAAATATCAAATTCAACGTAGTACATTCCAGGTGTCAAAATTGATGCTGAAGG
>CAMVMQ010000016.1 GCA_947168625.1 uncultured Caryophanales bacterium | reverse complement strand
AATAGTTACTCTATTTTATATCATTAATATTTAATGTGTATATTTCCTCATTATTAACATAAAAAGATACCTCTTCTAAGTCATTATATACAGCATCCATTGATAAGCCAATAGTATAAATAACTTCTTCAAGTATTTTATTACTATCCTCATCACTCAATAGCAGATTATTAAAATTAAGTTTTAAATTATTACCGGACAGTTCATAATCATATACCTCAGTATTAGCATTTAAATAACTCATCAAATTAGTTTCATAAATAGGACTACTACTTAATTCCTTAATAATTACTTTTATCTTATCTTCATTATTATTATTAACATATTTAGTAACAGGTACATAATATTCATAACCATTATAACTATTTACATAATAAAGAGTATAAGAATCAATTTTTTGAGTATTGACTAAATCATAACTCTTATTAATACCATATTTCCTATTTAAAGTGGTAGGAAGTCTTCTACCAGAAGGCATACTATCTAAAACCTTACCTTCGACTTTAATAATAACATTATCAATACCATCAATACTAGTCAAAGTATAAATAATAGATTCAATCATCTTCTCCTCATCTTTTTCAGGTACCTCTAAAAATTCCTTAGAAAAATCAATAGTAAGTGTTTTATTATCTAGAATAGCATCTAATAAAGTTGTACCACTAGGTATTATACTCCTAAAGCCATTAGGAATAATGTTCTCCTTACTCCCATCAATTATTAATCCACCTATTAAATCTTTAGATACAGTAACACTATCTCCATTTACACTTGCAATACTAGTACGTGAAACATAATCATTACTATCTACTAAATAAATAGTATTAACTATATTATCATAAGTATATGTCTCACCACTCTTAAGAACATCTATCTCTTTAGAAGCTTCATCTGGTAAAAGGTACATAATCATCAAAATAACAATAGCACAGCTAGCTACCATTATTTTCTTTATACTCATTTTCTTTAACATATAAACATCACCTAATAATTTATATGAAAAAAAAGAAGGATTATTAACCTATTTTTTTTACATTAATATTATTATCCATCTTCTTTACAACACTACTATATTTAGTATATAATCTTTCATAATCGTTAAGATATGTCTTGATATTTGGATTAGAAAAAGGAATAACTTTATAATTAGTATTATGTTCATTATATGTATAAATAAGATCATTATCTAAGTTTTCTAATATAATTTTATTATCTTTTTTAATTATATCAATAGAAGTAAGTAATCCAATAGTGGTATTTTCATCATTATTAGTCTCTTGTGCTGATACCATATTACCAAGTGAATATATAACTAAAGTATTATTAATCCAAGTAACTGGCATCACAACATGTGGATGTGTTCCAATAATGATATCAACACCATTTTCCGAAAGAAAATTTGCCATATCAATTTGATATGCTGTAGGAGTATGCGTATATTCTACTCCCCAATGCATAGCAACAATCAAAACGTCAACTTTATCTCTTACTTTTTCAATATCACTTTTCACTATATCTTTATATTCTTGATATTTAATATCATTATCAGGATTACTACCAGTACAAGGCCAAATATTAACTAGATACTCCTTGCCACTAGGTACTCTAATACCATTAGTACCATAAGTATAATTTAAAAGTGTATATTTAATATTATTTTTTTCTTTTATTCTAATTTCATCTCTTTCCTCAAAAGAAGAATACGAACCCGCTGTTAAAACATCTTTACTTTTCCAATAATTTAGTGAATTAATAATAGCTTTCTCTCCTCTATCTAAAGTATGATTAGTAGCTAAACTTACCATATTAAATCCAGCATCCAAGAGAGCATCACCAACTTCATATGGAGAATTAAAAGCCGGATAACTAGATAGTCCTATTTCACTACCACCAAGAATTGTCTCTTGATTATAATATGCAAGATCATAATCACTTAAATAATCCTTTAAATATGTAAATACTGGTTTAAAATCATAACCATTATCTCTCTTACAAGAGTTATATAATTTATCATGAATTAAAGCATCTCCACCCATAATAAATTTAATCTTGTATATTTCCTCTTTTACCCCTTTCGTAGCATCTATATTATTTATTTCTTTGTCCTTATTTGGTAAATATTTAATACCAATAAAGATAAAGAAAAAGAAGATAAGACATAAAAGTATTTTACCTTTTCCTAACTTTTGTCTTCTTCTTTTCTTTTTCATATCTATTTTCCTTTCCATAAGAATTTCTAAGAAGCAATATTTCATTATTATCTTCATCAATCTTATTCAAAGACACATCAATAGAGTCTCCCACTAATATTCTTTCTCCATTAATTTTATTAATAAGTGAATATCCATCTTTAGATAATTCATATTCTCTAGCACTTATGTATACTTTACCATAAACCATATTAGAAAGTAATACTTTAATAAAACCTCTTCCAACTTCTGAAATAATACCAGCAAACTTACTACCAATAGCAACACTTTTCATATACTCGATTTTCTTTAAATCATCAGCTTTTCTTTCTATTCGTTCACCTTTTACTTCCATATCAGTACATATTTTAGCAAGCATTTCCATCCTTGGTTCCCATTTCGCAATAGCATACTTATCACCATACTTCAAAGCATCTTCTAAAACTCTATTATTTACATAATCAGATAGTCTTCGAATTGGAGAAGAAAAAGTTGCATAAGCACTTTTTATTCCCAAAGCAAAATGTCCTTTAAAGAAAGCACTAAATCTAGCTTTTGCTTGACCACGAATAGCAATACTATCAAGTACTAATTGTTCATCTTTACCAATATAAGTATTTAATAATCTTTTAATATCTTCATTATTATAAGAACCTTTCTTCTCAACATTATATCCTCTTTGACTCAATAGTCCTACCCATCTATTAATTTTATCATTATTAGGCAAATCATGATTTCTAGCAATAAAAGGAAGTTTATGTTCAACCATATAGTTGGTCTTAGTTATATTATGAAGAAGCATTAAGAATTCAATTAACTCTTCAGCTTTACCATTATGCCTTTTCTTAATATTTAATTTCTTATCATTATCAAAAATAAATTTTACTTCAGTACTTGTAAAAGATAAAAAGCCATTTTCAACCATATTTTTTTTAACTTTCATAGCAATTCGATATAAACTATCTAACATATTAGTATACTTATCATAGCCATCGACAACATTATTATTTTCCAAATACTGGTTTACATTTTCATAAGTAAGCTTTTCTCTACTTCTGATAATATCTTTTTCAAAATGATAAGAAGTAATATTACACTTTTCATCTATTTTAAAAACAATTGAATTAACAAATCTATCTTGATTAGGATTTAGAGAACATATACCATTTGAAATATCAGTATGAAACATATGATTTACAAGACCAGGAGGATATACAGATGTTCCCCTAGCTATTGCTTCTTTTTCAATGACACTACCCTCTTTTATTATAGAATTAAGATCTGCAATTGAAATAATAAGCAAACCATTATCACAAAAAACAGCATCATCAAAGTCTTTAGTGTCTTCAGAATCAATTGTAACAATATTTATATTTCTTCTATCGTATATACCATTTTTTTTAGCATTAATGATATCTTCTTCAGATAAACTTCTAGGAATACTTTTTAGTTCTTCTAAATATTCATGACTAAATGTTGTAGGAAAATCCTCTTCAGCATATAACTTTTTAATCTTTAATTCATAACTATCTTCCAGTACTTCAATTATATCTCCAGTACTAGAGTCTACTAATACATTAGTTCCTTCAGGATATTTACCATGATATGTAATATCTTCATGATCATCACTTCTAATAACAAAGTGTTTATTATTACGAGTAATAACCCCAATATAATTTTTTGCTTTCTCTTTTGTAAGTACTTTAACTACTGTAGCCCTTCCACTATTATAGTGAGGTTCAACTAAAACAAGATCATTATTACTAACAATATTCTTATGATCAAAATTTAAATCATACTCCCCATCTTCTAAAACAACAATAGCTCCCTTTCTCTTAGTAATCTTAACAATACCTTTCTTAAGACTAGTTTTTGATATAAGACTAAATCTTCCCCTTTTGTTTTTATATATTGTACCATTCTTTTCTAGTTCTTCTAGTCTTTCTTCTAAAATATCATTATCAATCTCTAAATTACTTAAAATCTCATTAAAAGACATATCAAAAACATTTTTTCTTTTTAATAACCTTATTATTTCATCTTCCATAACCATTACTCCCTATATAATTATTTTTCTTTACTATCTTCATAGATAACAAAATCAACCTGTGATTTATCTTTGTCAGCAGATACAACTATTACTTTAATTTTATCCCCAAAGGCATATTTCTTTCCACTCTTTTTACCTATTAATGCCATTAAATCCGGATTATAGAAATAGTAATCACCTTTAATATTTTCATTCTTAATAAGACCTTCAACTGTATTATCAAGTTCAACAAAGATACCAAATTCTTGTACTCCCGATATAATTCCATCATATACTTCTCCAATATGATCTAACATATATTCGGCCTTTTTCATATCATCAACATCTCTTTCACAGTTTTGAGCTTCTACTTCACGTATACTACAATGTTCACTCATTTCTGGAAGTACTTCTCGATTCTTTTCAATTACTCTTTCACTATAATTATAGTTATAATCTTTAATTAATCTATGAAGAATCAAATCAGGATATCTTCTAATTGGTGAAGTAAAGTGACTATAACATTTACTTCCAAGTCCAAAGTGGCCTATATTTACATCAGTATATTTAGCTTTAGCCTGACACCTAATTGCCATATCATGGAGTACTATAGCTTCTGGTACATCTTCTAACTGTTCAAGTATTTTTTGTAGATCTTTTGAACTTTCTACTTTATTCTTACCATTAACAACATATCCATGAAGAGATAAAAATTTTAAGAATTCTTCTAATCTCTTTTCATTAGGTTTATCATGTACCCTATATATTCCTGGTAAATTCTTATAAAAGATACTACTAGCTACTGTTTCATTAGCTATAATCATGAAGTTTTCAATTAACTGTTCTCCACTTCTTTGTAATCTTCTTTCAATACCAATAGGATGACATTTATCATCTACTATTATCTTAGCTTCATCACTTTCAAATTCAATATATCCCCTATTAACCATTTTCTTTCTAAGTATCTTTGATAATTCAAACATACTTAATAAAGTATCTTTAAATTCTTCATAACCTTCAACGGCATTATTATCTTCAAGTATTGAGTTAACATTATCATATGTCATCTTCTTTCTACTTCGAATTATTGAAGGATATATATCATAATGAATTACATTTCCCCTATTATCAATAGTCATCATACAAGTCATAGCAAGTCTATCTTCATTCTCATTTAAAGAACATATTCCGTTAGATAATTTGTGAGGTAACATCGGAAGTACTCTATCTACTAAGTATACTGAAGTACCTCTAAAATAAGCTTCTTTATCTATTTCAGTACCTTCTTTAACATAATAAGATACATCTGCTATATGAACACCTAATACAAAATTACCATTATCATCTTTTTCTAAAGAAATTGCATCATCAATATCCTTAGTATCAGCACCATCAATTGTAAATATTACTTTATTTCTTAAATCTCTTCTACCTCTTGATAATTCTTCATCTATAACACTATCTTCTAAAAATAAAGGAATACTATCTAATTCATTTATTACTTCATCAGGAAAATCAGGCCTAAAATTATATTCATAGACAAAAGACAGAATATCAACTCCAACATCATTTTTATGTCCAATAATTTTAGTTATCTTACCAATTCTTCTTCCTTCCTTTAATGGTTCTACAACAACCTTATGACCTTCTACTGCACCATTTAAATATTCTTTTGGTATATAAATATCCTTACCTTTATTAGTCCTAACAAAGAAATCAGCATTATCTTTAATAACTTCTCCAACCATCGAATCCAAGTTCTTTTTAATTATCTTAACTATTCTACCTTCAGGATGTTGGATATCTTTATTAATATAATCAAATAAAACGACATCCCCATCTTCTGCTCCATTAATATTCTTTTCCGATATATAAACATCTTTAATACCATTTCCTACAATAACAAAACCAAATCCTTTTTCATTTAAATCCAGTTCTCCTTTATGTAGATGACTGTTTTCTAAAAGAAGATATTTATTCTTTCTATCACTATAATAAACTATTCCATCTCTTACTAAAGTATCAAGACTATTCTGAAGAGTTTTATATTCATCAACTGTTGTTAATCCTAGTTTATCATTTATTTCCATAATAGTAAGTGACGTATCTTTATTTAAAATTTCTATTATTCTCTCTTTCATTTTTATACCCCTTTCTTTTAATAGAAAAGGGCTTAATATTCTTAAGCCCCTATAATGATATTATTAAACATAATACAAAGAAAGAAAACCCAAGAACATATGTAACTCTAGTTATAAAAAGTTCAAATCCTCTTTCTTTACGATTAGCAAATAAATCAGAATTACCACCCTGAATTATTTGTGATGCAGATTCTGCTTTACCACTTTGTAGTAAAACTACCGCTATTAAAAGTACTGCTATTATTAATGCTGCTATTTCCATACTTCATCTTTCCTTTCACACTTTTTTATTATAACAAATATCTTAACTAATGTCCATATTTTTAGTATGCAAAATGTTAATCATTGTTTTAATACTGAATACCCCAGATAACATGATATTTAGCATCCTCACCACATATAGCACACTTACCATCTATTAAAGCCTCATCACTAATACACCTTGATTTGCATCCATGTATTTCTTTAACTTTTAGTTCACACTCTGGATTACCACACCAGTCAGCATGAATAAAGCCTGGCTTAGTATCAAGTATATGCTTCATTTCATCATAAGAATGAGCCGTATAAGTAAGTTCATCTCTTCTTTCCTTTGCTCTTTCATACATATCATTTTGAATAATATCTAAAAGGTTTTTAGTATATTCTAAAATATCTAAATTATCTAAACTTTCTGATATCTTTTCCGAAGTATCTCTTCGAGTAAATGTTATCTTATTATTTTCTAAATCTCTAGCCCCAATTTCTAATCTAATTGGAATACCATTTACCTCCGCTTCAGCAAATTTAAAGCCAGGAGTTCTATCTGTTTTATCTATATATGTTACAATATTATTTTTATTTAATATTTCACAATATTTTTCAGCTAAATCCATAACCCTAGAATCTTTATCATTACCTATTGGAATAATAACTACCTGTCTAGGAGCTATTCTTGGTGGTAAAACAAGTCCCTTATCATCAGAATGAACCATAATTAATCCACCAATCATTCTTGTCGTTGTACCCCAAGAAGTTTGCCATGCATAATCCTCTTTATTTTCTTTGTTAGTAAACTTAATACCATATGCCTTAGCAAATTTTTGGCCAAAGAAATGACTTGTTCCCGACTGAAGAGCAACACCATTATACATAAGGGCTTCATTAGTCAAAGTATATTCCGCACCAGCAAATTTTTCTTTTTCTGTTTTCATTCCCGTTATTGTTGGAATAGCAAGTATTTCATGATGAAACCATCTATATACTTCCATCATTCTCTTTGTTTCATTTTCTGCATCAATTCTCGTAGCGTGAACAGTATGACCCTCTTGCCAGAAAAACTCCCTCGTCCTAAGAAAAGGTCTAGTTTCTTTTTCCCATCTTACGACATTACACCATTGATTATATAATTTTGGAAGATCATTATAACTCTTAATGGTACTGGCATAATAATCACTAAATAATGTTTCACTAGTAGGTCTAACCGCCAATCTTTCTTCCAAAGATTTAGAACCACCATGAGTTACCCAAGCAACTTCAGGAGCAAAACCATTTACTAATTCTCCTTCTTTTTTTAATAAATTTTCTGGTATAAATAAAGGTAATGATACATTAGAATGCCCAAGTTCTTTAAACTTAGCATCTAATATACTTTTCATTTTTTCCCAAATAGCATAGCCATTAGGTTCTAAAATCATGCATCCCTTAACACTGGTATAATCACATAAATGAGCTGATTTTACTATATCCGTATACCATTTAGCAAAATCAACATCTCTACTAGTTATTTGCTTATTTTGTTTTCCGTTCATATTTTCCTCCTCAAGTTATAAATCTCTTAACTTCTCTTTCCTATATTTTAACACAAAAAAAGAGAAAGTACTACCCTTTTCTCTTATATTTACATGTATTTATTAATTATTTAATACTTTCCAACATGCTCTTACTCTTTAAATAAATACCAGAGTATCTATCATAATAATCGTTAATAAAGATATTTATTTCTTTCTTTACTTTATCAGGAATATCTAATTTACTTATCCTAGCAATATCAATATAGTATAATCCTCTAATAAAACTAATTGTTCTTGTATCCACTAGTGGTTCATTCTTATGACAGTTTTTACAAACAAATCCACCCAAATAACTAGATACTGTTACAATATCTTTAACACTACCACAACTTACACATTTATCAATAACTGGTCTAATACCCAAATTATCAAGTAATTTTAACTCTAAAATATCACTAATAACCAAAGGATCAAAACCTCTGTTAATCTTGCTAATACTAGCCAAATATAAATCATAAATATTTTTATTTTCCTCATGTTTATATACTTCAATACTAAGTTCTGTTATAAATGTAGCATAACTAACCTTAATAATATCTTTTTTTATATTCCTAAAATCATCTAAAATATCTGTATCTACTAATCTAGATAGACCATTTTCCTTATAAATAATATTATATATTCCATAAGTAAACTTAGAGGTAGAAGAAAAAAAAGGACTTTTAAGCTTCTTTGCGCCTTTAGCAATAACACTAATGACACCATCTTTAGTAAACAATTTAATAATTTTACTACTTTCTTCATAAGTAAACTCACTTACAACAATACCTTCAAGTTTCTTATACATAAAATCACACTTTCTTATTATCAAAGTCTTTATATTTCAAATAATATTCAATCCTACCAGTTAAAACAAATAATCTCCATAAATCTTCTTTAGTCATATTATCACCATTAATATAATGATATTAATAGACATTATTTATTCAAAAAATCTTTATAACCTATACTATTTAAAAATTTTTCTTTATCTCTCCACTTATCTATTACCTTAACAAATAACTCTAAATAAACCTTCTTATTAAAATAATCTTCAATATCCTTTCGAGCTCTAGTACCTATCTCTTTAATCATCCTACCATTTTTACCAATGATAATCTTCTTTAAATTTTCTCTATCGACAATAATACTAGCATTAATATTTAAAAAATTATCATCTTCATTCAAGGCATCAATAACCACTGTTACAGAGTGTGGTACCTCTTCATCAGTTAAGTCAAGCACTTTTTCCCTAATAAATTCTGCCATCACAAAATCATCACTATTATTCGTAAAAGTATTATCATCATAATATTTAATATTATCAGGCAAATATTTTTTAATTACCTCAATTAATCTATCAATATTATCTTTCTTTCTAGCTGATACAGGTATAATTTCAGTAAAATTATAAAGTTTTTGATATTCATCAATTTTCTTAAGTATCTCTTCTCTAGGAAGTCTGTCTATTTTATTGATAACTAAAAATACCGGTTTATCTTCAACATTCTTAAGAACATCAATTACAAATTCATCTCCCTTACCAACATTTTCAGTAATATCAACAACCATTATAACAATATCAACATCGTTAATAGTATAATAAGCTTCTTTATTAAGCACTCTACCTAATTTATTTTTAGGCTTATGAATACCTGGAGTATCCACAAAAACTATTTGTGTATCTTGTTCATTATATATACCCTGAATCATATTTCTAGTTGTTTGCGGTTTATCCGAAGTAATAGCAACTCTCTTACCAAGAATATTATTAAGTAAAGTACTTTTACCAACATTAGGTCTACCAACAAAACTAACGAATCCACTCTTCATATATCTTCCTCTTTTCTCTATTCAATTGTACCATATAATCATCCATTTTAAAAGAAAAAGAATCAAAGTATTCACTTTAACTATATATATTATCAACATAAAAAGAATGTCTAATTTTTATTAAAATAACAAAGAGACACAAAATCATGTCTCTTTAATAAATATATTATCACTACTACTTTCATTCTTATTATAAAATGATAAATACCATCTTTATAGTAATCTCACGATATCATTAAAAGTCACATATATCATTAAAAGTATAAGTAATGCAAAACCAATACCATTAACCATAGCTTCAACTTTAACAGGCACTCTTTTTCTTCTTATCTTTTCAATAATTAAGAAGACTACTCTTCCACCATCAAAAGCTGGAAAAGGAAGTAAATTAATAAATCCAACATTAATAGAAAGATAAGCTGTTAAATATAAAATATTTTGAAATCCTTCTTTAGCTTCAGATGATACTAATGTATAAATACCAACTGGACCAGATAAATCTTTAGTAGATGCCCCACCATTCACAAGTAATTTAATAGTTAAAAACATAGTTTTATATAGACTAACTGTCGTGTTACAAGCATAAGATAGAGATGATACAAAACCTTTATGAACTGTTGTATCCAAAGAAACACCAATTACATAACTCTTTTCACCCTTTTCATTAATATTTTCACTAGGAATAATACCAACTTTTCTTTCATGTCCATCTTTGTCTTTAAGCACAAACTCCATTTCCTTACCTTTAGAAGTCTGTAAATATAACTGAAGCTCACTAAAATTAGATACTTTATGTCCATCAATAGAAATAATAGTATCTCCTTTTTTTACACCTGCCTCAATTGCAGGATACCCGTCACTTAATGAAGCCACTACTGGTTTACTTGATGTACTACCATATATTAATGCCATAATAAATAAAAGTAAGAACGCAAAGATAAAATTATTCATAACACCTGCTACCATAATAAGAAATCTTTGCCATACCGGCTTAGAATACAATTTCCTATCCTCAGGTATTTTCTTATTATCATCAGCATCTTCACCAGCTAAAGAGACAAATCCACCAATCGGTATTAACCTAATACAATATTCAGTCTCTCCTTTTTTACTTTTAAAATGTAACAGTTTAGGACCCATACCAATAGAAAATTCATAAACATATACTCCAAATATTTTTGAAAAAATAAAATGACCAAACTCATGTACTAAAACAATTCCCCCAAGTATTATAATAAACCATAATAAACCCATTTAAATTTCCTCCTATAAAATAAACAACATTAACATTAAACCAAGCGATACAAATATAACACTATCAAATCTATCTAAAATACCACCATGTCCTGGTATTAAATTAGAATAATCTTTTTTACCAAAATACCTTTTAATACTACTAAAAACCAAATCTCCAACTTCACTCAATATTGTTAATAATAACGACATGAAACATATCAAAACAATACTTTCTTCTGGATTAATAGCATAGTAATAAATACTTCCAACAAAAGTACCAACCATTATTCCAATTAAACTTCCCTCAATTGTTTTCTTCGGAGATATATCAGTAAAATGATGTTTTCCAATAAGCATACCACCAATATAAGCATATGTATCAGTAATAAAAGAAATAATAAAAATATAAATACATTTATAAATATTTGTACTTCTCGTATTAATAATTGTCATAAAAGAAAAAGCCAAAAAGAACACAATTCCAAGAAAGTAAAAAGCATCATTAATATTATATTTGCCTCTATCATCATAAAAAACAATCGGTATAATTAAACTAAGTATTGAAAGAGTTATAATAAGTTTTATATCTATCCTATAAAAAATATTATTTAATAGAAATAACGCCAAAAAGAAATAAGAAAGAATCTTAATAAGCATAATATCATGCTTTTCATATTTAATATTAATCAATTCCTTTAATCCCAACAAAGCTATTCCAGTCATTACTAATGCAAATATGTTTGGTCCAAGAAAAGCTCCTCCTACTAAAATCGCCACTACTATAATAGCACCAATAATTCTCTTTTTCATATCACACTTCCTTTATCAAACAATATTTTTCATCATGCGATCTTATAATCATCCTCTAATGAAAAAATAACATTTTCTTCTATCCAATTCTTTCTTGGTTCAACAGCATCTCCCATAAGTACTGATACTCTCTTTTCAGCAAGAGAAGCATCAATAATGTTAACTTTAATTAACTTCCTATTTTTAGGATCCATTGTTGTTTCCCATAACTGCTCAGCATTCATTTCACCAAGTCCTTTATATCTTTGAACTCGGTAATTACTTTTACCCTTAGTAAGTTCTCTAAGTTCTTCATTACTCCATGCATAATCATGCTTATTTCCATGACTTACCTTATATAAAGGAGGCATTGCAATATATAAGTGACCTTCTTCAATTAAAGGCTTCATATATCTATAAAAGAATGTTAAGAGTAGACACTGTATGTGAGCTCCATCATCATCAGCATCAGTCATAATAACAACCTTACCATAATTAATATCCTTAACAGAAAAATCACTTCCAACACCTGCACCTATTGTATAAATTAGTGTATTAATTTCCTCATTCTTAAAAATTTCTTCCATCCTTGTCTTCTCTGTATTTAATACCTTACCACGAAGTGGAAGAATAGCTTGAGTCTTTCGATCTCTTCCCTGTTTAGCACTTCCACCAGCACTCTGTCCCTCAACAATAAAAAGTTCTTTTTCTTCAGCTTTTTTACTCTGTGCAGGAGTAAGTTTACCAGAAAGAAGTTTTTCCGTCTTTTTTCCTTCTTTTCCTTTACGAGTTTCTTCTCTTGCTTTTCGAGCAGCTTCCCTGGCTTCCTTTCCTTTAATCGCCTTGTTAATAATTTTCATAGCAATTTGATTATTTTCTTCTAAAAAGAATTTAAGTTTCTCTGTAGTAATAGCCTCCACTATTGGTCTAGCCTGAGGGGTACCAAGTTTAGCCTTAGTCTGTCCTTCAAACTGAAGTAAATCTTCCGGTATCTGAACAGATATAATTGCAGTAAGACCTTCTCTTACATCAGAACCATCAAATGATTTATCCTTTCCTTTAAGCAAATTATTAGCCTTAGCATAATCATTTAGAACTTTTGTAATAGCAGTTTTAAATCCTACCTCATGACTACCACCATCAGTAGTTTTAACATTATTAACAAATGACACAATATTCTCAGAATAACTATCCGTATATTGCAGAGCAACTTCAACATTAATTTTATCTTTTGAACTATTAAAGCACAATACTTTATGTAAAGGATCTTTACTCTCATTTAAATAGTTACAAAAAGCTTCTAAACCATTCTCATACATGTACTTTTCACTTTTACCTTCAATCTCATCAACCACTTCTATGGTAAGACCACTAATCAAAAAAGCACATTCTTGCATTCTTTCACATATTGTACCAAAACTAAAAGTAGTCGAAGAAAATATTTCTGGATCAGGTTTAAACTTAACTGTCGTTCCAGTTCTACTAGTATCACCTACTCTTTTTAAGGGAACAGTAACCTTTCCACCATGTTCAAATTTTATATAATATTCCCCTCCATCACGGCGTGTAACAACTTCCATAACACTACTTAATGCATTAACAACAGATCCACCAACACCATGAAGACCGCCAGATACTTTATATCCACCTTCAGTAAATTTACCACCTGCATGAAGTACAGTATAAATAACTTCCGGAGTACTTTTACCCGAAGAATGCATTCCTACAGGTAGTCCTCTTCCTTTATCAGTAACACTAACACTACCATCTTTATGTAATACTATCTTCAAATGATTACCATAACCATTTAAAGCTTCATCAATAGAATTATCCACTATCTCCCATACAAGATGATGTAGCCCTCTTTTATCAGTAGATCCTATATACATACCAGGTCTTTTTCTAACTGCCTCTAATCCTTCTAATATCTTAATCGAACTCTCATCATAAGCTTCTTTTTTTGTCTGCATAATCTCACATCCTATTAATCATCAAACTAATTTTATCACAAAAATTCCCTATCATCAAGATACTTGTCACTTAATTTTACACAAAACCATTATTATTTACCTTATAATAGCATACAAAAAAGAGATGATAAACTATCATCTCAACTTCACACTAAATTTTAAAGAGCCAATATTAAAA
>CAMVMQ010000015.1 GCA_947168625.1 uncultured Caryophanales bacterium | reverse complement strand
TTCAAAATTAACTTCACTTGTGCTTGGAGTTGATGTAGCTTCATCATTATCGTCAATCTCTACCCAACTACCATGCTTGTGTATTCTAATTGTTTTGCCAGCTTCCGTTAATGTTTCTTTACCATTAATAGCATTATAGAAATTTTCAAGGGTCATGACTTCCATGTATTTTTTATGTGCAGAATCAGTGTGTTTATTTATTACATCAGTTGTACAATTTTCAGTGTCATTTTTACTTCTTTTTAGACATACTATTCCTTCTCTTTTTATTATTTTTGAAGGATTACTCAAATCTTTATCATTACCAAGTTCAAACTCTGTTTTGTTTGCAAATTTTATATATCCTGGTCCATTTTCACCAAATGCATCATTATAATGTGTTTCATGATGAATTAAATAAAATGGAAAATAGTATTTATATGTTGTACAAGTTTCTCCTTCGGCATAAACGGTATTTATTGATAAAAATGTTATCAACATTGTTGTTACAAATAATAAAATTTTTCTTGTTTTTTTCATTTCTTCCTCCTCTATTATATATTTAATTATATAGCATTTTTTTTAATAATGCAAGAGAATTATTAAAAAAAAAAAATCTATACAATTATTCATATTTGTACAGATTATCAACTGCTACTGCTGTAAGTGTTTGGTCAGCAACTATTCCCTTTTTATATGCATAAAAGGCCGCTGCACCAATCATAGCGGCATTGTCAGTGCAATGTTCTATTTTTGGAATTGAAAGGCATACATTATTTTCTCTACATTCTTTTTCTAATTTTTCTCTTAATCCTTTATTTGCTGATACTCCACCCGCTACTATTAAGTTAGATACATGATACTCTTTTATGGCACGCATAGTTTTTCTTGCTAAAACTGATGTTACTCTTTCCTGGAAAGAGGTACAAAGATCTTCTTTATTTATTATGTTTCCCCTTTGTTCTTCGTTATGCACTAAATTTATAACTGCTGATTTTATTCCGCTGAAACTAAAATTATATGTTTTATCATCTAATGGATATGGTAAATTATAGTTATCTTTACCTTGATGGGCTAATTTATCTACTTTAGGCCCTCCTGGATACTCTAAGCCTATTACTTTTGCTACTTTGTCATAACACTCTCCGATGGCATCATCTAATGTACTCCCTATTTTTTTAAAGGAATAGTCTTTTTCCATATATATTAATTCTGTATGGCCGCCACTTACTACTAATGCTATTAGAGGAAATTGTAATCTTTTTTCTAAATTATTTGCGTATATGTGTCCTGCTATATGATGAACTGGTATTAATGGTTTTCCAGTTACTAATGCTATTGTTTTAGCGGCTTGCACACCGATTAATAAACTTCCTATTAAACCCGGTCCATATGTTACTCCAATTGCAGTAATATCATCGATGTTCATATTTGCTTTAGAAAGTATTTCGTCTAAAACGATTGTTATATTCTCTATATGGTTACGACTAGCTATTTCAGGTACAACACCGCCAAATTCTTTATGAATATCAATTTGACTTAAAACAACTGTTGCTATTTCAGTATTACCGTTTTTTATTATACTCATGCTGGTTTCATCACAGCTTGATTCAATTGCTAGTATATATATATCTTTCATTACATCACCTTTTTCTCCATAAGAATAGCATCTTCATCACCATAGTAATACTTTCTTATGGCCACTTCTTTAAATCCCATTTTTCTGTATAGTTTTTGTGCTATATAGTTGCTTTTTCGGACTTCTAATGTTATATTTATTAACTTTTTTTCTTTAGAAATTTTTAATAAATATTCGATTAACTTAGTTCCAATGCCGTTGTTTCTATGATCTTTTAACACTTCAATATTATCAATTTCTATACGGTCATAAATGAGAGAATATTCAATGAATCCTAGAACATTATTATTTTCAACATATTCTAGTCTTTTACTATATGGACTAAAACTGTTGCTTTTGACTTCCCTTATCATTTTTTTAGCATGGCCTCCGGTAATTTTAGATAAAGTGGATTAACTGCATGTGGATTTTCACTTTTTATAGACCTGGTGTACTTTACTATTTCAATGATATTATATTCATCTTTTTCCGTTACTTCAATAGGATGATACTTATATATTAATTCATCCTTTTGTTCTGTAGTTTTAAATTCTTCAAATATTTTGTTATATTCTTTATCATATAGTCCAACGTAATAATTACCATGTTTAGCGTCGATTGATGATAATATATATTCAGATTTTTTTCCTATGATTCTTGCTTTAAGAGATGATATAGTAACTATTCTTATTTTTTTTAAATATGCAAAAACTTTAGCTATAGTAACGCCTATTCTAATGCCAGTAAATGATCCTGGTCCGTTTACTACTATTATTTCATTTATTTCTTTAGGTGTTAAATTATTCTCTTTAATTATATCTTCAATATATTTGGTTACATAGACAGAGTGTTCCCCGGGAATATTGTTGTGTATAACAGATAATAGATTATCATCTTTTATTAAGGCAATAGATACATCGCTTAAAGATGTATCTATAAATAAACTTATCATAGTGCACTCTCGCAAATATTTCTATATTTTTCGCCATAAGGGGTAAATACTAGTGTTCTTGTATTTTCTCCTGTTATTACAAACTTTATTTCAAGTCTTTCTTTAGGTAATCTATCTCTAATCATATCCGACCATTCAATAATGGTTACGCCTCCACGGTCATAGTATTCTTCAACACCTATTTCTTCGTTAGAGTCTTCTAATCTGTATACATCCATGTGATATAGCATTAATTCTCCTTGGTACTCTTTTATTATAGTAAAAGTTGGAGATGTTACATCATCAATACCCATTGCATTGGCAAAGCCTTTAGTAAATAGGGTTTTACCGCTTCCCAAATCTCCATTTAAACATATTACCATATTTTGAAACTTCTCCGACTCAATATTTTGAGCAATGGAAATAGTTTCATTTTCATTATGTGTTACTACTTTATATTCATCCATCTAAATCATCCTTTCTTTGTCACAAATATTATAACAAATTATAAATATAAAATACAATAGATTTTTTAAAAAAAGAAAAAAGACAATTTACTTGTTTTGCCTTTTTCTAATAATAATTTTATCTATTATTTATTTTGACTCAACTAAGGTTATAGATTTTTCTTTTTCTTTGCCGTTTCGATTAACGCTTATCTTAATTGTTTCTCCTGGATTATGTTTATATAATTCATAGCGAAGTTCTGCTACTGAATCTATTTCCTCTTTTTCTAATTTTGTAATTATATCTCCTTTTTGTAAACCAGCTTTACTAGCAGGTGAATCTCCAACCACTTCAAGAATTGCTACTCCTTTTTTTATGCCTTCAGGTAGAACAATACCTGCTTGCCACAAATAGTAACTATCCGTTATATCAATCATGCTGATACCAACATAAGGTCTTTTTACAGCTTCTCCCTTTTCGATTATGTTAGCATAATTTAATGCATCTTCAATAGGAATAGCAAATCCCATTCCTTCAACACTGTATGTCGTAGTTAAACTAGTTTGTTGCTGAGTAAGTTTTAGTGATGTTACTCCAATGACTTCACCATTAATGTTACATAGTGGGCCACCACTATTACCTGGATTTAGAGCGGCGTCTGTTTGCAATACTTTCATGTAATAGTCAGATGATGTTCCTCCTAGACTTACCTCTACTAAACGTTCCTTACCAGATAAAATTCCCTTAGTTACAGTTCCACTATATGTATCTCCTAGAGGGGCTCCAACTGCAAAAGTCGTGTCACCAACTTTTATTTCTTTAGTACTTCCTAAAGTTGCTACTTGTTTGATATTCTTAGACTCTGTTGTTAATATAGCAATGTCGGCATAGGTATCTCCCCCTAGTATCTTAGTTTCGGCTTCGCTACCATCACTAAAGATTATTTTTGCGGCATTACCACTTGATACTACATGATTATTAGTCATTATATAAGCTGTTTTTCCTTCTTCTTTATATACAAATCCAGTTCCAGATGACACCTGATTTTCACCAGAATAAGTTATTACCGTAACGGTAGCATCATATATTTTATCAACTGATGATGATATACTGTTTTCATCAATTGTATATGTACCAAGAACTTTTGATACCGGCGATGTATGGTTATTCAACTCCCTTATTACTAAATATGACCAAGATGCGCCTAATATAAACGCAAGAAAAACTAATACTGGAATTATTATTTTATTTTTACTTTTCATTTTTTCACCTTCCTATTATTTCAATGTAATTTTCTGGAAAACCCATTCTATCTAATACTTTATTTATTTGAATGGAATCGACTTTCCCATCTAATAATTCTATTTCATATTCAATTTCTTTCATCATTAATCGAAAGTCTTTTTTTGATAGCAATATCTTAAAGATGATTATGACTGAAAACAAATCATTTTTTCCATAGATATATTCGCCATCCATTTTAGGAATATTTAAAAGTTCATGATACTTTGTATCAGGTATAATTCTCTCTGTTCGATGTTCATAGACAATATCTTCGTGAGCGCAAAGATTTCGATAATTAGATAAAATTATAAGAATATCGCTTAACATTTCTGGGGTTGTTCCAAATATTTCTGCTATAGAATCTTGATCTTCATCTTTTAGTATTGTATATAATTCGCAAACAATTCCAAAAGACAATACTTTGACAAGAACCCATAATGGAATGTATCCATAGTGTGTTAAATAGTGCATCGTAGCATTGTGAGTAGCACTATTAATACGTATTTGCCGTTTCATCTTATCAATTAAATCTTTTACTCTCCTTATTTTCGTTCGATCTGATGTAAAGTTTTTTACATTTAAATAATCTTTTTCTTTATATCCATATTTTTTGGATAGTTGATAAGAAATAATTGATTTTAGTTGATTTTCAATAACTAAAATGTTCTTTAAAATGATATTGCGAAAATTACGGTCAAAAATAAAGAGTGCATATAATTCATTGAAAGTTACGCCAGAAATAAATTTATTTTCCTTTGGCCTCATAAAAATGGCTCGATATCCCATCAAAAAGAAATAATTATCTCTTAATAGAACATCTTTGGTATAATCAATATCTTCGATTATTAGATTTTTGTCTTTCAGTATTTGCACTTGTTCATCTATTGTTTTGAATATTTTTTCCATTGTATCACACCCGTTATTCTCTATAAGAGTATAACATAAAATCAAAAAAAATGATACACATTTTATGTTATTTTTGATACAATGTATTAGAGGTGAGATTTATGCCTAGTTCTTGCACACATAATTTTTTTAGTATTGATGTGTATAATAAATTTAATAAAAAGGTAAAAAAAGTTATTATGCCTTCTTATGATGCATATAGAATGTTTGCTCAAGGTCCAGATCCATATTTTTTTTATGATTTTCATTTATCAAAAAAATCAAAAGAAGTATTTAAAATTAATTATGCTATGCAGCATTCACACATTAATGAACATTTTTTGTCTCTAATTAATTATATTAATGATAAGAAATATTATTCTAATTCAATGGTAATGGCTTATTTATATGGTCAAATATGTCATTATTCTTTAGATACTATATGTCATCCTTACATTCTTTATTATACTGGAAGTTATGATAGCAAAAAGAAGAATACTTACAAATATAATGGACTTCATGAGGAAATGGAATACTTTATTGACTGTTATTTAATTAAAGAGAGAGAAGGAATATCTCCAAGTAAATATAAAGCATATAGAGAGTTGTTTTCTAGCATAAAATTTAATGATGAATTAATAGATACTATTAATTCAGTGACAAATAGTGTATATGGATTTAATGATGCAAGTTCTATATATTATAAGTCTCTTAGAGATATGAAGAGATTTTATCGTATTTTTAACTATGATAGATTTGGCATAAAAAAAGTTGTTTATCATGCTATGGATATAATATGTGGCGATAAAGTTGTGAAAAAAAAGGAGCTTTCCTTTCATATTGATCCTAATTCTAAATTATATTATCTTAATCTAGATAAAAATATATGGTATCATCCATGTACAAGAAGAGAAAGCTACGACTATTCTTTTAAAGAATTATATGATTTGGCTATCATTAGAGCAACAAGTATTATTAATGATGTAGATAAAATGTTAAAAAGTGGAGAAATTGACAATGCAAAAATCTGTTTATTATTTAATAACTTGGATTATGGTACTGGAAAAGATTGGAATTTAAGATTAGTTCCTAAATATTGTAGATTTTAAAAAAAGGAATATATTTATTGTAGTTTAAAATATATTCCTTTTTTTATTAATAGATTGGACGAATTATAATCACATGGAACAAATCCTTTTTTTAAAAGATCTTCAATAATAATCATGTTATAATTAGCTGCAAATAAAAAGTTAGTAAGAATAATCATACCAATGGTTGCAAATATTCCTGCTATTGGTGGTAAAATAAAAAACATAATCAAAATAGCTACTGATATTTCAGTAAACAGTATTACAGAAAACATTTTATAGTTTTTCTTTTTTAACGGATATAGAAAACCCATGTATGTCATTTCTTTTATAAAACCGTAATCGCAAGAAATGTGTGTATCACCTCTATCATATTTTAGATTTACTTTCTCCACTTTTTCACCTACCATGTAGTATAAGTATACAATATATTTGATGATTTTTAAAGACCATTTAACTATTTTTTAAAATATTTTTCTATTCCTTCACTAATTAATAATATTAATTTATCTTGATAATTGTTATTTCTAAGGAGATAATTATCATTTGGATTGGATATAAATCCTGCTTCAATTAATATACCAGGCGAATTAATATGTTTATACATATAATAGGAATTATCTTTTTTAACATCACGAACGTATGATAGTTCTCCTTTAAGATAGTCTGTTAATGTTTCTGCTATTAATCTGTTTTGATTATTCTTATTTGTATAAAAAATTTGGAGACCGCGCCATTTTTTGGATGGAGTTGCATTTAAGTGTATGGAAATATACATATCAGGATTTATTTTATTTATATAGCTGGCTCGATTATACAAATCGCTTCTTTTCCTGTTAACAGTAGTTGTTGATAGATCATAATCACCATTTCTGGTCATATAGACAGTGGCGCCGCGCGATATTAATTCTTTTTCTAGTTTCTTTGCTAATTTAAGATTTAAATCTTTTTCTAAAATAGTATCTGCTTCAGCGCCAGAGTCGGTGCCACCATGACCACTATCTAAACATATTATTTTTCCAGCAAGAGTGTAGTTATTTACCCAGGCTTTTGCGGTTGGTAAAAGATTAGTTAAAAATAAAAAACATATTATTATTAGTAGTTTGTATTTATTCATGTTTCACCTACTATAATATATGTTTTCTTATTATTCAAAATAACTTCCACCAATAAATTCTCGAAGAACAGAATCCTTTGGAACATTCTCGCTTGGGATGCTTAGAGCACACTTAAGTAATTCTAATAGTCTTTGAGCAGTCTGATACTCAGAATCAGTTTCCTTTATGGTATAAAGAAGGGGCTCTACATAAACTCTTAAAGTCCCAATTTCATACGCAAGACTTGAGTTGAAAATGACATTAGCATTATCTTGATATGGGAAGACATATTTTTCTTCTCCTTCACGAACTTTGTCCCATGTATTTATTGTTGTTGATGGCGAATATCCTCTGGTTCGACTGTCTCTTACTATTCTTCGTAGTAGTCTTAAATCAGTCATACTAATTCTATTATCATTGTCAATATTTAAATATGTTAGAGGGCTTACATAGATTTTATATTTTTCTTTCTTCGGTATATTTGTTAGCAATTCCTCATTAAGAGCATGAAGCCCCTCTATTATAAGAATATCATTTTTTCCTAAGGAAACTGTTCGTTTATATTCTTTTTTTCCTGTTATAAAATTAAATGTCGGTATTGTAACCTTATTTCCCTTTAACAATTTGCTGACCTGGCTATCAAATAGTTTAACATTAACCGCCTTTAAGGATTCAAAGTCTGGTTTGCCATCAGGTCCAAGTGGCGTGTCTTCTCTATCATGAAAATAGTCATCTATTGATAATTCTGTTGGATTTAATCCAAGGCTTTTTAGATATAAGGATAATTTCATAGCTGTAGTTGTTTTTCCTGAACTAGATGGTCCTGATAATAAAATTACTTTATAATTATTTAAGGTAATCTCTTCAGCGATACTAAGTAGTTTGTAATTTTGCATTATCTCTGAAAGTCTAATTAATTCTTTCGAATTATTCGTTGTGATATAATCATTTAACTCCCCTAGATTTGATACCTTTAGTCTTTCACCCCAAAGTGAATACTCTTCTAATGTATCGAAGTATTTTTCATGATGCACATATTTGACAATTTTATTAGAATCATAAATGGAAGGAAAACGAACCACAATTCCTTTATCTTTGATAAGTGTTAAATCATAATATTTTAAAATTCCTGTTGATAAAGGTAATTCACCTATTAAATAATTATAATATTCCTCAAGGCGGTATAAGGTAACAAGATTATCGGTATTATAAAAAAGGGTTCTTACTTTATCTTCTCTTTTTATGCTTTTAAAGTATTCTAATGCTTCCTCTTTCGTAGTTTCTATTTTAATAAACGGAATATCCTTTTTTACTTTTTCTTTCATTAATTTTTTAATACTTGTTATATTTTCTTCTGTTATTTTTTTGTCTATTTTACAAAAAATACCTTTGTCGATGGAATGCTTTACTATAATCTTAGTATCTTTTCCTAATACTTCTATAGCGCAGACATTAAAGAGAAATAAAATACCTCTTTCATATGCTTTATTTCCAATACTAGAACTAATATTAAAAAGAGATAATTTTCCTCCTTTTATAAAAGTATAGTCGTCGTAAATAACCTTGCCATTAAATTTAGCAGTAATCACATCAAAGTCATTATCTTTTTTTAATGAAGATAATATTTCTTTTAATTTTATACCTTTAACAAACTCTTTTTCTTCGCTATTTATAATTAATTTTATTGTTTCCATGATAATTATATTCCCTTCTTATTATATAATTATATTATAACATAATTTATGCATTTTTTTGTCACTTATTTTTTTACATAAAATAAATGTCTTTATATTATACTATTAGTGGGTGAAAAAAATGAACTTAATTCCAACAATTATTGAAAAAAACGATATGGGTGAAAGAGCTTATGATATTTATTCAAGATTATTAAAAGATCGTATTATTATTATAAATGGAGAAATTACTGACAATAGTGCTAATATTGTAGTTGCTGAACTATTATATTTAGATAGTTTAAATAATGACGACATAAGTATTTATATTAATTCTCCTGGCGGTAGTATAAGTGCAGGAATGGCAATATATGATACAATGAATTTCGTAAAAAGCAATGTATCAACAATATGTATTGGTATTGCTGCTTCAATGGCTGCTTTTCTACTATCTACTGGCGAAAAAGGTAAAAGATATATTCTTCCTAATGCTGAGGTCATGATTCATCAACCTTTAGGGGGAGTACAGGGTCAGGCTACAGAGATTAAAATCGCGGCAGAACGTATTCTTAAACTTAAAAAGAAGCTTAATAATATTTTAGCAGAAAAAACAGGTAAAAATATTGAAATCATTAATAATGATACTGAAAGGGACTTTTTTATGGATAGTGAGGAAGCTCTAAATTATGGAATTGTTGATAAGATATTAAAAAAGAGTTCATAATTATGAACTCTTTTATCTTATTTCACTTCTTCCAGTTTTTGTGTATCCTTCAACATAATTTTCGCTGGACCATATAATATCTCTTGCTTTCTCAACATATCGATAATAAGAAATTGTTTCATATTCGCCATCTGGAACACTTGTAATTATCTCATCAGAAGCAAATTGCATTTTTAATTTAAGTGGTACATAATAAATATTATATTTCTTATCATTGTATGCCCTAACACCATCTGTACTTGTAATAGTTATATCAATATCAATATAAAAATTTCCTTTACGATAATAAGGTGATACTGTGTAAGTAAAGTTATCAGATGTAAGAGAATATTTATTAATACTATTTGCTATAGTGTACTTATTATTATCCATCATAGCATTTTCATTGGCAAGATATTTGCTTTCTTCGTCAGATTGATAATAATATACCTCTTTTTTTAAAGAATAATAATAATTATCTTTAGGAACATTATTTAGTTTAATTGTGTAAGATATTTTATTGCCAACCTTAAAATCAGAAGCTTTTATTACTCCTAAAGTATAGTAAATATTGTTTAATACGCGATAATATTCATACTTGTTTTCAACATTGTTTCCGGTAATATTTCCCTTCATCCATTTCGTATAGGTAGTACTTTCTTTAACATATTCATAATATGTTATACCATTTGTTTCCAAATTAGTATTATTACCTTGATTAGTACTTGTTTTTACATCGCTATTATTTTTTGTTTCCTCAACTACTTTTTTTTCTTTGTTTTTATTAACGCTTGTATTTTCTTTTTTAGTATTATTTATACAGTTTTTGCAATCTTTAAATGAAAACTTCTTAGTAATTGTATTCTTCTCTTCTCCACAATTTAATGTAGTTGACATAAGATAGTTATTCTTTTTTCTCGTAATCTTTGAGTAACTCTTTGATTGATTACAAGATACAGAGCTATCTTTATCATTAGATACAATCAATCCTTTATCAATCATATCTTTTAAAGTTATTTTAAGGCTTTTTCCTTTTTCAAGAGGAAGATCAACATCCTTAAAATAGTTAGTGGCTACTGTTTCCATATTATTAATATTATTCTTAAATGTATCTGATACTTTTGTTTTTAATCTTATCTTGGATATTAGCCAAATAATTATTAGTACGAAAACAAAGATAATAATAATTTTAATAAATAGTCCAAGCCAATTTATTTTTCTTTCTTTTTCCATAAAACCTCCCCTTTTAGTTCGATATTAAATGCTTTCGATAATGCAAATAATTAAGCAAAAAGTGATTAATATAGTTAT
Organism: uncultured Caryophanales bacterium; assembly: GCA_947168625.1. Taxonomy (GTDB): domain Bacteria; phylum Bacillota_I; class Bacilli_A; order RF39; family UBA660; genus CAG-302. The sequence goes on along the minus strand of CAMVMQ010000015.1, from coordinate 3,802 downwards.
TATTAAGATTTCTGTGATTATTTGATTAATTTCTTTTATTTTACCTATTATTTCCTTATCTTTTAGCATAGAATACCTTCCCCTAAAATTGCCACTTATTATAGCATACCATTAACTACCTGTCAAGTATTAAATGAACAATTGTACATCCATCATTCTGATAATATGTATAGTATTTTGATACTCCTTTATGCTTCTTTAATGTATCATGCACTGACTTTTTTACAATGCCCTCGCCTTTTCCGTGAATTATTACTATTTTTTCGTTTTTGAGAAAAATATTTTCATTAACAAAATCATCTGTAGCGACTCTAGCGCTCTCTCTATCATACCCGTGTAAGTCAATAGTGGGTAGTTTTTTTAAAAAGATATCTTCCACATAAATCACCATAAGTATTATAACATAATAAAAGAAAAAAGATTAGCTTATAGGTAATCTTATCGTTACTTTTGTCCCTTCGTTAAGGATAGAGTCATAGTCAAGTGTTCCATTATGGGCTTCAATTATTTCATTAGAAAGAGCGACTCCTAATCCAGTTCCATTTTCTTTTGTCGTGTAAAACATCTCTTTTAGATGATTTAATGTATATTCGTCCATTCCAGTGCCATTGTCTTCGACTATTATTATTACATAATCTTTTTCTTTACTTTCACTTATTTTGATGATGCTGTTATTAGATTTTTTTGCTTCAATACTATTTTTCATTAAATTAATAAGTACTTGTTTTAATCTTTCGTAGTCACCACTAATAAATATTATATCATTATTTTCTTTATAATTTATCTTTACTTTATTCGTTTTAGCCACAATTAATAGTGAATTGCAGACATCTTCAATCAATGTATTTAAACACATCTTTTTTTTATTTATTTTAATTTTATTAAACTGAAGAAAATCTGTCATTATATTTAAACTTCTGTCTATCTCATCTTTCATTATGCTTAAATACTTTTCCGACTTTTCTCTTTTATCTAAATTAATCATTTCCATGTACCCCTTGCAAACTGCTAAGGGATTCTTTATTTCATGTGTTAATTTGAAGAGAGCATCTTTTGTTTTTTTATCTTTTTCGAGAACTTTGATAGTTACATTAAGATTTTGAACTTTATCTATTATACGAAATATATACAGAATTAAAAAAGCGGTAAAATAATAAATAAATACTAGTACTAAAAGAAATGCAATATGATTAATGTTAGAATTTGTTTCTAGAAAGAAATATTCAAATGACAAAAAGAAAGCTTGAAGCACTGCTGTCGATAGAATAAATCCATCAGATGATAAATTCTTTTTTTTCGCACATATGTAAAGAATATAATAACTAAAATATTTTATTGTTGTTGTTATTAAAATAGTTTCAGTTATACTATATAAATAGAAAATATTTATTAAAGAAAGAAATATTGATAGCAGATGTTTATTTTTAGTATAAGAAATTACAATAGGAATATTACAGAAAAGTAATATTTTATTGTCCTCTTCAACATTTCCAAATCGTAAGCATAAGTAAAGTGATGTTAAGAGGGCAACGTTTAGTAATAAATTGTTATAATTAATTGAAATATCATCTTTATAGATAGATAGTAATAGATATAATAGTATAGGAAATATTATTAAAATAACATTTAAAATTATATCCTTAAAGATTGTTAGTTCCATATGATATGATCGCCTCTTTAAGGATATTATATAATAAACTTTTGTCGAAAAATGTCGAATCATGTCGAAAAAAATAACATTTTGCATGTTATTTCAATTCATCAATATATTTTTTTATTTTTTTGGCATCCTGTCCAAGAATTATTTTAAGTTGATCTTCATATTCAACAACTCCTTTTGCTCCCAATTTCATAATTCCTTCTTTGTTTGCTTTTGATACATCTTTAAGAGTAACTTTAAATCTTGAAAGTTCCGCCTCAGTATCAAGTATATTATCTTTACCCCCCAATAATTCAACTAATTTATTTAATTCAATTTTGACATCCTTTTTATTCATCTTTATAATTGCAAGTCCAATTATTATTAGTACAGATATTATAATAATATACTGATATAATTCCATTTTTTTCACCTCTAATATAATTCTACTATTTTTTTTAAAAAAAATCTATCTATTTTACTATTTTTCTTATTAAATGTTTAAATACTAATTTTATGTGTTCTAGTTATTAACTAGTTAATTTATCGTTAATTATTATATGAAATAAAGTTCGTTTTTTTTGTCTTATTTTAAGATTTTTTTTATTTTCATTTACAGTGATATACTTGTAATGTGGTAGGAAAATGAAAAAGAGGTTTTTAAATTCATCAATGAAAAAAATACATACAAAATATCCTGATTATTCCGAAGAAAAATTAGAGGAAATTGCTTATGGTATTGAAGCTATATATATAACTTTTACTAAAACTATATATATAGCATTGTTATCATTAATAATGGGAATATTTAAGGAAGTATTTTTTATATTAATATTCTATAATGTTATACGAATTGTGGCATTTGGAATGCATGCTAAAACAAGTCTTCAATGTTATATAATGTCAACATTTATTTTTATAGGAGCAGGAATTTTATGTAAATATGTAGATATTAATTATTATGTAAAAATAGCTATAGTAATAGTTTGCTTTATTAATATCTGTTTATTTGCTCCTGCTGATACATACAAGAGGCCACTTATTAATAAAAAGAGAAGAAAAATTTATAAATTATTATCTATCATAATAAGCTTAATTTATGTTGCGATAGTAGTAGTTTTCCATAATAATGTTTTAAGTAATTATTTAATGTTTGGTCTTGTTGATTCCACGTTAATGATCCATCCTTTATTATATAGGATGTTTCAGTTACCATATAATAATTATAAGACTTATAATGAAGAAGCTTATAATTAAATATGGAATATAGTTAAAAAGGAGGTATATTTAAATGTTTGCGTCATTACTATCTTGGATTGGTTCTCTTTCAGCTTCTGCTGGAAGTAAGGCATGTCTTCTATTGTTTATGGATGAACCTAAAATGCCTAAAAGTTTACTTAAATAGTTAAAAAAATCAGTATTAATTACTGATTTTTTCATTTCTAATAATAATTTTCTGAATATATAGTTTATCAGTTATTTGATTTTCTGATTTAATAATCTTACTATCACTAAGAATCCTTTTTACAAGTAATAAACCATGTCCTCTTTTTTCTCCTTTTGTACTTGTTTTTTCGCTGCCAATTTTTTCCTTATCTATACTGTTGTTATATGTGTTAGAAATAATTATTTCAATATTTTCTTTGATAGCATATATTTCGATTCCTAATTTTTTTTCATCTGACCCTGAGCTTGCCTCAATTGCATTATCTAAGTATACGCCAATTACTCTTGCTAAATCTTTAAAATTTTTAGTATCTAAATTAGCTAAAATAGAGTTTTCAATTTGTTTTGAAATGTTTAAAGACACATTAATACTTTTTCTTTCAGCTTCAGAAAATTTATAATAAAAGAATCCTTTTAGCCCATTTGATGGTAAATATTTAAATTTTGAATATTTACTCATCTTACCGCTTACTTTATCACCAATAATACTATCAATGTAATCTATTATTTCACTTTCTTTTTCCTTATCCTTAATTTTACATCTTATAGTTGATAATTCATTTCTAGTTTCATGAATTAGTGTCCTTTGCTCTTCAATATCACTTTCATAATTTTTCATTATATCTAATAGTTCATCATATTTCTTTAAAATACTCTCATTATCGAGCTTTTGTTTAAATACATAAAACAAGATTATACCAAGAAAAACCATTGCAA
>CAMVMQ010000014.1 GCA_947168625.1 uncultured Caryophanales bacterium | reverse complement strand
TCTAATACTATAACTCGTACATGGAAAGAAGAGAGAAACTCTTCATTATATGAAAGAGCTTGTGACTATGCTGGTAACTGTTCTGAACCATCTAAAACAATTGTTAAGATTGATAAGACTGCACCTAGTGTTCCAGTATTGAATAATCCTAATAACAACAAGTGGGTGAAGGAAGGATATAATTTTACATCGAGTAGTTCGGATAGCTTATCTGGATTAGCAAAATATGAATATAAATTTGATGATGAATCATCTTGGACTGTAAAAGAATCTTCCGAAAATTCTATAACAAATAGTTTTTGGGCAGAAAGAAATTCTATATTCTACGAGAGGGCATGTGATAAGGCAGGCAATTGTTCTTCAGCTAGTCAGACTACAATAAAGATAGACAAGACCCCTCCAAGTGTCAGTGCCGTTTTAATGAATGGTAGTACTGTACTTAATTCAGACTATTATCGATTTAGTTATGATTCATCATTAAAATGGTTTTATGGATTTACTCCTACTATTAGATGGACTGCAAGTGATACGGTAAGTGGAATTAATTCATCATCAGCGTTATATTATTATAATCAGTCTGGCGGACAAACCTTAGATGCCGATCACAAAGATTATTCTAATAATGGTACAACATCTAATATGACAACAACAAGCAACAATAATACGTATTATTATACTGTTGGTAATATATTTGGAGGTTATCGTAAATTTAAGCTTGATGTCTGTGATAATGCCGGTAATTGTTCAGAATCACCTATATATTTAAAGTACTATGCAAATAGTGCTAGTACAAAATACGTTAAAGTAAATACTGGTAGCTATTTAAATTGTCGAGCAACACCAAAATCATTTGGAGTTTCAATAAAACAATTTAATTGTGGTAACACAGTAAGTGTTCTTCAATCGTATGCTGGAAACTGGTATTATAATGTCAACGATGACTGCTATTTAAGTGGTAATTACTTAACTAGTAGTTCACCTAATTGCTCTTCTGGTGGTGGTTCTGGTGGAGGTGTATCTGATGATACAGGTAATGATTATTATAATTGCGGATACTGCAATGCCCGTATTGATTGTGATATAATAACTGGTGTAAGTGTTAAGTGCGAAAATAATTACTGTATATATTACATGAATGACGTTAAACAGGGATGTGAATAGGGTGATTATATGAAAAAAACATTAAATAAAGTATTAATTTTCTTACTTATTATTCTCATTTGCTTAATAATTTTTATTGTATATTTTGTCTCTAATAGTAAAAATAATATATATGGAAGATGGAATTTTGAATATAGTGAATTATCAAAAGACGGTAAAGTTACTTCAAACATTGAAAGCTTAAACGAAAAGTATTTACCATATATTGAAATTGAAAAAGATAAAATAAATGTATGTTATTATGAGAATGAATATATTTGTCAAAAAGTCAATTATAAGTTAAGTGGAAAGAAACTTTTTGTTGAGCAAAATGATACTTTTTTATCTGGAAATTATAATATCGAACTGCATAAAAAAGAACTTTTTATCATGACTGAAAATGATGGAAGTAATATCATTATTACTTCTAAATATAAAAAGAGTAATAAATAGGTTTAAATGCTATACTTTAGGGTGTAGCATTTAATTTGGTATTGAAAAAAGTATTAACGTGTGATAAAATAGTGTTAGAAAAAAGGAGAAGAAATGGAAGAAATTATTAATCAGACTGAAGAAAAAATGATGATGACTATTGATTCGTTAGAAAGTAAATTTACGAATGTAAGAGCTGGAAGAGCAAATCCTAATATGTTGGATGGAGTAATGGTAGAGTATTATGGAACTCCAACTCCTCTTAAGAGTTTAGCAAATATTTCTGTTCCAGAGGCTAGACAGTTATCAATTAAACCTTTTGATAGATCATGCTTAGGAGCTATAGAAAAAGCTATTTTTGAAGCAAATTTAGGAGTTACTCCGAATAATAATGGGGAAGTAGTATTTATTGTTATACCTCCTCTTACTGAGGAACGAAGAAAAGAACTTGTTAAACAAGTTAAAATGCTTGCTGAAGAAGCTAAGATAGCATTAAGAAATATTAGACAAGATGCTAATAAAGATATAGAAAATCTTAAATTACCTGAAGATGAAGAAAAACGAGGACAGGAAAAAGTACAAGAACTTATTAATGAATACAACAAAATAGTTGATGAAAAATTAAAAGATAAAGAAAAAGATTTAATGACTTTATAAATAAAGCAGGGGAGGAATGAGTTATGAAAAAATTATATATGCCTACTGAAGAAGATATCTATCAACTAATAAAATTACAGAATGAATATAGAGATGTCTATTATGTCGGTATAAATATTTATGAATATTTAACTGCTAAAGTTATAGAAAAAATAATAAATGAAGACTATGATATTGGAGAAATAGAAAAATTATTTGCAAATCATATTGGTATTATTTATGGACTTTGTCATGTTTGCCCTGAGAAAATGGAAAATACAAGTAGTTTTAAAAATTTTCCTGGTGTGTGTCGTCACTTAATAAATCAGACAAGTGGAAGTAGAATATATAATTTGGATAATTTGGGGAAATTTTCTAAAGAGGTGCAATTTTCTGAGCCCGCTGGTATAATTGATGATGTAATTAAAATTCTTTATGAAGAATTAGAAAATCATCCAGAATATAGATTTAATTATAAAGATAGTTTTTTACTTAATTCGATATTTAGTGTTGATTTTGAACAATTTAGCAATTTATCAATAGATTGTTTAAAAAAGTTGTGCGCTATAGATCCTATATATAGTATTAAATTTAATTCAGAAATATTAATGCCGGCTATATATGCTTTAATTGAAAAACCAGAAGAAAGAACTATTAATTATCAAAGAAGTCAGATATTTAAAGAAGGAGTTAGAAAATATTTGCGTTTTTATGGATTTTATAATTTAGATAGTTCTCCAATTATTGTAAATGAAGAAGGCTTAAAAGATGAAAAAACTAAGAAACTAGTAAAACTTTTACAGAATTAATAAAACGATAATAAGGAAATAGTAATACTGAGATGTTAATTTATAGAGAGTTAATGTATGGTGAAAATTAACAATTAACTAAGTATGAATTCACCCTTTAGTTTTATCGGATAACCTACGTTAAAGGTATAAGAGTATAACTTATGTTATAAAGAAAGGTGGTACCGCGGATAATATTCGTCCTTTTATGGTACTATCTTTTTCTTTTGGAGTGTGATATATGGATTATTTACTTAGATATGTATCTATGGATACTTATAATAAAATAATTAAAGATAATAATGAATATATATTAGATTTACTTAAAGATAATTATGTGGATGTTAATCTTAATATTAAATATCTTATTAATTATGGTGTATCTAATATAGATAAAATTCTTCCTAATATTTTAAGTGATTTAATATTAAATCATAAAGATTTTGAAAAGAAAATAGATGAGTATGAAAAACATTTGACGAAAGAAGAAGTAATAATGTTAATAGAAAATATGTAAGGAGATAGTTATGGATAAAATAGAAGAAATAAAAAAATTGATTGAAGAAAAAACTAGTAATATTAGTGCATTAGATGAACTAAATAATTTAAAAGTGGAATTTCTTGGTAAAAAGGGTATTATTACTGAGTATCAAAGTATGATTAAAGATATACCTAATGAGGAAAAGAAAGAATTTGGTATGAAAGTAAATGAAGTGAGATCTTTATTTAATACTAAGTATGAAGAAATAAAAAACAGATTAGAGGCAGAAATAATTAATAAGAAATTAGAAGATGAAGCTATTGATATAACTCTTCCTAGTGTAAAAATTAATATTGGTAGTGCTAATATCTTAGAAAAATTAATTGAAGAAATTGAAGAAGTATTTATGTCAATGGGATATGATGTTGTAGATGGACCTGAAATAGAAGAAGATAAATATAACTTTGAAATGCTTAATATTCCAAAAGGACATCCAGCAAGAGATGCTCAAGATACCTTCTACATTGAAGGTGAAGAGATATTACTTAGAAGTCAGACTTCTCCTGTGCAGGTTAGAACGATGTTAGAAGGAGAAGGAGTTACTCCTATTAGAATGATATGCCCTGGTAAAACATATCGTAGAGATGATGATGATGCTACGCATTCTCATCAGTTTATGCAGATAGAAGGGTTATTGATAGATAAAAATATTTCGTTATCTGATTTAAAGGGTACAATGGAAGTAGTTTTTAAAAGATTATTTGGAAGTGATGTAAAGGTACGTTTTAGACCTAGTTATTATCAGTTTACTGAGCCTAGTGTTGAAGTTGATATTACTTGTAGTACTTGTAAAGGAAAAGGATGTAATATTTGTAAAAATACTGGATGGCTAACAATTGCCGGAGCAGGTATGGTTCATCCTAATGTCCTTAGAATGAGTGGATATGATCCTAGTATATGGAGTGGTTTTGCATTTGGCTTTGGAGCAGAACGTCTTGCTATGCTTAAATATAATATTGATGATATAAGAGTATTTTATAATAGTGATTTGAGGGTATTAAGAGATTTTGATAGGGAGGATGAAGAGTAATGATTAGTTTAAATTGGGTAAGTGACTATATTGATATTAAAGATCAAAATCCTAATGAACTTGCAAGTATTATAACTAAAGCTGGTATTAACGTTGAAAAGGTAATTACTCATCATCTAGATAATTTAGTTATTGGTAAAATAATAGAATGCAGCATGCATCCCGATTCTGATCATTTGCATGTATGCAAAGTCGATGTAGGAAATGAAGTTCTTCAAATAGTATGTGGCGCTTCTAATGTGAGAGAAGGTATTAAAGTAATTGTTGCTAAAGTAGGAGCTATTTTGCCTGGAAATTTTGAAATTAAAAAAAGTAAAATAAGAGGTGTAGACTCTTATGGTATGATATGTGCTTTATTTGAACTAGGATTAGAGGAAAAGACAGAAGAGAACTATAATCGAGGTATTGAAGAATTAGATAATGATGCTCCTGTAGGAGAAGATCCTCTTAACTATCTTGGCCTTGATGATACTTTATATGAACTTGATATTCATAAACATAGAAATAATGATTGCTACTACCATATTGGCTTTGCCTATGAAATAGCAGCTATTCTAAATAGAAAAGTTACCCTTCCTTGTATAGAATTTAATACAGTAAAAGATAAAATTGAAGATAACTTTAAATTAGAAATAAATACTAATAAGTGTACTTATTATATGGCAAGGGTTGTAAGAAATGTTAAAATTGGAGAAAGCCCTGAATTTATAAAGAAAAGACTTATTAGCGCTGGAATGAGGCCTATTAATAATATAGTCGATATATCTAACTATGTTATGTTAGAATTTGGTCAGCCTTTGCATTTCTTTGATAAGGATAAATTGGGAAATACTATTGTTGTTAGAGATGCTAAAGAGAATGAAAAAGTAGTAACATTAGATGGAAAGGAAAGAATATTATCTTGTGATGATATTGTTATTACTGATGGAGAAAAACCTGTATGTATTGCAGGTGTTATGGGGGGAGAAAATACAGAAGTAGATGAAAATACGAAAAATATTTTGATTGAAGCTGCTATCTTTAATCCTGTAAGTATTAGATATACGTCGAGAAAACTCGGATTACCTTCTGAAGCTTCTATTAGATATGGTAAAGGATTAAATTATGAGTATACAGAGTTAGCTAGTAAGAGAGCTTGTCATTTGCTTGAAAAATATGCTGATGCTGAAATATTAGAGGGTTATGTACTTATAGATAATGAAAACCATGAAGAAAAGAAATTATCTTTTTATCCTGAAGATGTAGATAAACTACTTGGTATTACTATATCCGAAGAAGATATGAAATTAGAATTAGAAAGATTAGATTTCCCTTATAATGTAGATAATCATAAATTTAATGTTACTATCCCTAGGAGAAGATTAGATATTGATCCTAATGTTAATGATATAGCGGAAGAAATAGGAAGACTTTATGGTTACGATAATTTAATTGGTACTCTTCCTAAAGTAAGTATAAGAAGGGGACAATATAAAGGAGACGTAAAATATCGTAAACTTGTTTCCAAAAGACTTCGAAGCTTATCATTAAATGAAGTTAAAACATATACATTAGTAAGCCCAGATATGGCTAAAATGTTTGATTATGAGGATAAAGAAAAAGTAGTTCTACCTAATCCAATGAGTACTGATAAAAGTATTGTTAGAACAAGCATTATTCCTTCCCTTCTTAATGTTTATGAATATAACAAAGCAAGAGGGGTAAAAGATATATCAATATATGAAATAGCTAAAACTTATGATAAAGAATATAAAGAAACTACTAAAGTATCTGGACTATTAAGTGGCAATTATCTTACTTGTTCTTGGATCAAAAGTATGAAAGTCGATTTCTATATTGTTAAAGGAATAATTGAAAATCTACTAGATTACATGGGATATAATAATAGATATTCATTTGTGCAAGGAGAAGTAAAAGAACTTCATCCTGGTGTTCAAGCAAATATAATTTTAGATGGTAAAATAATAGGTATAATAGGGAAAATACATCCAAATATTACTAATGATGATATATATGTTTTTGAACTTGATTTAGATGGTATTTACAAAAGAAGTAGTAAACTTAAATATAAAGAGCCCTATAAATATCCTAGTGTAACTAAAGATATGGCCTTCATCATGAATAAGAATATCTTATCTGGAGATATTATTAAAACAATCAAAAAGGCATCAAGTAGTATTCTTAAAAAAGTAGAGGTCTTTGATGTCTATGAAGGAAAAAACTTAGATAACAATAAGAAGAGTGTAGCTTTTTCACTTCTATATAATGGAGATAATCGAACACTAACTGATGAAGAAGTAATGGAGTCATTTAATAAAACAATTAAAGCCGTTGAAGATAAATATAATGCTATACTTAGAAATAATTAAGATTAATTAAAGGAGGTTCTGATATGACAAAAGATAAATTATTAATATTATATAAAAATAATATTAAAGAATTACCAGAATGGATAAATAAAACGTATCAAGAAGAAAACAACTTGAATTTCCCGTTTTACGAACCATATTTATATGATACAATACTTATGTTTGAGGATTACTATAAACGTAAATATGATGGTACAAAAATAAATAAAGCAATGACATTTGATAAACTTATTAATAAAATACCTGATAAAAGAATTATAGGAAGTATAGTAATATCAACAGTAAAAATAAGGGATAATTTTAACGATAATAATAATTCGTTATCTTCAAGAATAATTGAATTTTGTTTTAATGAGATAACTGGCAAAGTACATATTGATTCATCCACTCTTCCAGAGATTATTAAAGAAAAAGATAAATCAATTAATATCTCAGCAGATGAACTTTATAATCTTATTAGCGACACAAATGAATTTAAATATTGGAATTTAAAAAACTTAGAGTTGGCTGCTAGATACAGTAAACTCAATTTAGAACTTCGAAATAAACTTATTAGACTTGTTATAATTAGATTACTAGCAAATAGTCAAGATATTCAGCTTGGAGAAGAAAGAGTAATATTACTTATTCAAGATATAAATAGAGCTTTAAACACTAATCTCACTGCTGATAATATGATACAAGATATTGAAAAAGATACAGTTAATGTAATCCAAAATAATACTGCTATAAAAATAAGAAAAAAATTTAATTAATAGAATAAAGTTCACTTAATTAGTGAACTTTATATTTTTAAAATACATTACATTCTTTAATACAATAATATTTTTATATGGACATTTTCTTTAATTAAAGTTATAATTAAAATGAAGATGGTGATAGAAATGAAAGACTTAAGAGTAGTATTTATGGGTACACCTAGTTTTGCCTATAATGTTTTAAAAAAATTAATAGATAATACTAATGTAGTTATGGTAGTATCCCAACCAGATAGAGAAAAAGATCGAAAAGGTAATATAATTTATCCGCCATGTAAAGATTTAGCTCTATCAAATAACATAGAAGTATTTCAACCACTAAAGATAAAAGAAGATTATCAGAAAGTATTGGATAAGAAACCAGATATTATTATTACGTGTGCCTATGGACAAATAATACCAAAAGAGCTTCTTGATTATCCCAAATATGGATGTATTAATGTTCATGCATCTCTTTTGCCCAAATTAAGAGGTGGTGCTCCAATCCACCATGCTATTATGGATGGATATAAAGAAACTGGCGTTACTATTATGTATATGGACACACATATGGATAGTGGGGATATTATAAGCAGTGATAAAATAATTATTGATGAAAATATTACTTTAGATGAGTTATATAATAAACTATCAATACTAGGTAGCAACCTACTTATTGATACTCTTCCTAGCATTTTAAGTGGTACTAATAATAGAGTAGTGCAGGATGAAAAAGAAGTAACATTTGGATACAATATAACAAAAGAAGAAGAACACATTGATTTTAACGATACTATTAATAATGTTCATAATAAAATTAGAGGATTATCTAGTGAGCCAGGAGCATACACAATTTTAAAAAATAAAAGAGTTAAAGTATATCAATCCATAAAGACAAATATATTATCCAATAAAGAACCAGGTACTATTATCGATATAACTAAAGATGGTATACTAGTCAGTACTAAAGATTATAATATTTATCTTACAGAAATAAAATTAGAAGGAAAATGTAGATGCTATGTTAAAGATATAATAAATGGATTACATATAGAAGAACTAAAAGGAGTAATACTAAGATGAAGAATATAATAGAGAAATTTAGAAAAGTAAATTTAAAAGAAATGTTGAAAGAAAAAAAAGGAAGAGCCAAAATAGAACTTAGTCTTTATTTATTTTTCTTTATAGGCGTCCTTCTTTTTGCTAGAATATCCTCATCAAGTATAAATAACCCTACAAAAAAAACTAGCATAAATAACAGTTATATTAATGAAATCAATGATAATTATGAAAATAATATCAGTATTAATATAAATGAAAATACTTATACGTACCATATTATAAGACTAGGTAACAATATGAAAATTGAAAGGAAAAATCTAGATAATGAAAGTAATTATTATGTAAAAAATGATAAGTATTACGAATTAGATAACAATGGCAATTATATATTAACTACAAAAGAAGAAATTTATCCATATCTAAATTACACTTATCTAAATATTGATAACATTAAAAATTTTATTAATAATGGTACGAAAGAAGGAAGCAGTTATAAAGTTAAAGTATCGGATATAATTTTAAATAGCGATAGTAGTGATGATATCATAGTTACAGTTAACGAAGATGAAAAGAGTATTAATATAGATTATACAAACTTATTAAAAATTAATGATTCTAGTATAAGTACCGCTAGTGTTAATATGATGTTTAATAATATTGATAAGATAATTTCATTGGGAGAATAATTAGTGATTTAGGTAATGGAAATTATATTATAACCTAATAATTGTTGTGTTAAAGAGTGTCAAATAAGTATATATTTTAATAGGAATATATACTTTTTTTCTTTATTATGATAAAATTAATATGGAGAGTGATAATGTGAGAGTTATTGTTTCAGCGGGAGGTACAGGTGGTCATATCTATCCAGCCTTAGCTATTATAAATAAAATTAAAGAAGAAGAACCAGAAAGTGAATTCTTATATATAGGAACAACTAATAGGATGGAAAAAGATTTAGTACCTTCTTTAGGATACCGTTACGAAGGGTTAGAAGTAACAGGGTTTAAAAGAAAAATTACTTTACAGAATATAAAAACTATAACCAATTTTTTAGGCGCTATTAAAAAAGCTAAGGCCATTATTAAAGACTTTAATCCAGATGTAGTAATAGGATGTGGTGGTTATGTTACAGCTCCAGTTATATATGCCGCTAAAAAATTAGGAAAGAAAACATTTATTCACGAACAAAATAGTGTTGTAGGTCTTGCCAATAAGTTTTTAGCAAGATATACAGATAAAATAGGCGTGTCTTTTGAGAGCACAATAAAAGATTTTCCAAGTGGAAAAGCTTTTCTCACAGGAAACCCATGCAGTGAAAAGGCAATAAGTATAAAAAAGGGAACTAAGCAAAGTTTAGGAATAGATAAAGATAAGAAATTAGTTCTTATTGTAATGGGATCATTAGGCAGTAGAACTGTAAATGATAAGATATTTAGTTTTATTAATAAATTTAAAAATAAAGATTATAGTGTAGTCTTTGTAACTGGAAATAGCTATTATGATAAAGTTAAAGATAAAAAGGTTCCTGACAATGTTAAGATTTTACCTTTTATTTATGAAATGCCTAGCATAATGAAAATTACTGATTTGATGGTAACTAGAGCAGGTGCATCAACAATGAGTGAGATTACTGCATTAGGAGTACCTAGTATCTTTATACCTAGTCCCTATGTAACGAATAATCATCAATATTTAAATGCTATGGATTTAGTAAATCAAAATGCAGGACTTATCTTAGAAGAAAAAGATTTATCTGATGATAATTTAATAAAGTTAATTGATAAAACAATCAATGACGAAGAAAAAATAAAAGAAATAAAAGATAACTTAAAGAAAATTGGTATTAAAGACAGTAGCAGTCGTATATATAATATATTAAAGGATTTGATATTAGATGATCGAAAATTTTATTAATGATTATGAATATATTAAGAATGCTTCTCTTAAAAGATATAATACCTATAAATTAGATGTTTATGCTAACTATTTAGTATTTCCAAAGAATACTGATGAACTCATCTCGTTTCTAAGATTTTTAAAAGAAAATAAAATAAAGTATCTAGTACTTGGCGGAGGATCTAATGTAATTCTAGCTAGACCTGTCTTTGATGTAGTTATTAAACTAGATAAATTAAATAATATTTCTATCGAAGGTAATATTGTAAAAGCTGAAGCTGGAGTTAGTTTAATAGCACTTTCTCATACTTGTATGAAAGAAGGACTTTTGGGACTTGCATTTGCTGGCGGTATACCAGGTTTAGTTGGAGCAAGTACTGCTATGAATGCTGGAGCCTATAAGGAAGAAATATCTGATTCATTAAAAGAAGTGCAGGTACTTACCCCTTCTCTAGAAATAGTAACAATGAAAAAAGAAGAATTAGAATATGGGTATCGAGATTCATTTCTCAAGAGACATAAGGATTATATATGTATAGAGACAACATTTGAAATGAAAAAGGACGAACCAGAGACAATTAAAAACCTCATGGATGACCGTAGAAGAAGAAGAATAGAAAGTCAGCCACTCGATAAACCATCAGCAGGTTCTGTCTTTCGTAATCCAGATGGATTATCTGCTGGCAAATTAATTGAAGACTTAGGTCTTAAAGGATATGCTATAGGAGGAGCTTCTATTAGTGAAAAACATGCAAATTTTATTATTAATACAGGTAATGCTACTTATCAAGATATTATCGATTTAATAGACTTAATTAAAATGAGAGTAAAAAAGGAATATAATATAGATTTAATATTAGAACAAGAAATAGTTTGGTGATACAATGACTAAGAAAAAGGTAAAGGTTAGAGTGAAAAAAAGAAAATTAAAATTAGGAAAAATTTTAATTTGTCTTTTTATGTTAGGAATTATTATATTAGGCATTTATTATATATTTAAATTACCAATAAAAAATATCTATATAATTGGAAATAATATCGTACCTGAAGAAGAAATAATAAAAGAGTCTGGTATTAGTAGCTATCCATCATTTTTAGGTACTTCAAAAAATAATATAATAAAGAAATTATATAACAATAAATATATTAATAATGTTGAGATTAAAAAGAAATTTTGGGGCAAAATATATTTATATATAAAAGAGAAGAAAGTACTCTGTATTTATGATAATAAATTATTACTCGAAGACACTTCACTGCAGGATAATAATTATAAAATATATAGTTATCCTACATTAATATCTGATATTACAGAGATTAAAGAAAAATATGTAAATAGTTTTAGTAAAGTAGATGATGAAGTACTATATCAAATATCAGAAATAGAATGGACTCCTAATGAAGTTGATAATGAAAGATTTAGTTTAATGATGGATGATGGCAATTTAGTATATATTACCTTAAGTAAGATAAAAAAGATAAATAAATATAACAATATATATTCTAGTATGGAGGGGAAGAAAGGAATTATATATTTAGATTCAGGAGATTATATTGAAATAAAAGAAAATAGTTAAAAATAGTTGTATTTTATTAAAATATATGTTAGAATTAAACATGTTTGAAAGAGATAATCCGCTTATATATTATATTAATATGATAATGATTATCGATAAAGAAAGGAAGTGGATAAACGATGGACATTATTGAAAAGATAACTGCAAAACAAATGAAGAAAGATTTACCAGATTTTAGAGTTGGAGATTCAGTGGTAGTAGGATGTATTATTACCGAAACTAAAGGCGGTAAAGCAAAAGAAAGAGTCCAAGATTTTAAAGGTACAGTTATTGCTAGAAAAGGCAAGGGAGTATCAGAGACATTTACTGTAAGAGGTGTATACTCAGGTGTTGGAGTAGAAAAGACATTCCATGTACATTCAAATAAGATTGCTTATATTAATATTACTAAACCTGGTATGGTAAGAAGAGCTAAATTATACTTCTTACGTGATAGAAAAAGTCAATATAAGATTAAAGAAAGACGTTAATGTCTTTTTTTTTAAATATAATAATAATAATAATAGTACAATAAAAAGAATTGCTTCTTTTTATTTTTTAGTATATAATTATTACTAGGGTGATATAGATGAAGAAGTTTGTAATAGAGATATATCCTTATGTTATCATAGCTTTAGTAGTAATTCTTATTAGAAGTTTTATTGCTACTCCTGTTATAGTATCTGGTGATTCCATGAGACCAAATTTAAGTGATGGAGAAATGCTAATAGTTAGAAAGATAGGATATAGAGGAGAGAAAATTAAAAGATTTGATATTGTTGTTATAAAAGAAAAAAATGAAGAAATTATTAAAAGGATTATTGGGCTTCCTGGAGAATATATTTCTTATAAAAATAATATGCTATATGTAAATGATGAAGTAGTTAAGGAAGATTATAAATTTTATAGTACAGATGATTTTAATTTAGAAGAAATATGTACTTGTCATAAAATACCTTCAGGAAAGTATCTAGTCCTAGGAGATAATCGACCAATATCTAAAGATAGTAGAATAATAGGATTAGTAGATGAGAAAGACATATTTGGGGAAGCCGTTTTTAGAATATGGCCAATAACTAAAATCGGTTCTATTAATTAGGAGATTAATAAAGTAAAGTTAAATAATAAAAAAATATAGTATTATTTATATAGAAAGAAGGGAATTTAAATGGAAATTAAAAATGTAACTATAGCAGGTGGTGGAGTATTGGGAAGTCAAATTGCCTTTCAAAGTGCATATGCGGGCTTCAATGTAACAATATGGGAAATTAATGATAGTGCTAAAGAAGAAGCTATAAAAAAGCTTAAAGATCTAAAAAAAAGGTATAATAAACAAATAAAACTAATGGACAAAGAAAAAAGTCTTAATTCATGGGCAATGGGTATATCTGATTATGATACTTTTAATAAAGAAGAATGCTTAGAAAAAGTAAGTCATGTTTTAGATAATATAAAGATTATAACAGATAAAAAAGAGGCATTTTCTAATGCAGATTTAGTTGTTGAATCTATTATTGAAAATCTAAATATTAAAAGAGAATTTTATAGTGATATAGCAAAATATTTAGGGAAAAACACTTTATTAGTATCAAACTCATCAACAATTATTCCTTCAAAGATGGCCAAATATACTGGTAGACCCGAAAAGTATTTATCCCTTCATTTTGCTAATCATATATGGAAGAATAATACAGCAGAAGTTATGAAACATAGTATGACTTCAGATAAAGCATTTGACTTAGTTATGAAGTTTGCTAAGGATATTAGAATGTTTCCTCTTCCTGTATACAAAGAAAAAAGTGGCTATTTACTTAATTCAATGCTAATTCCTTTTTTATTTGCAGGATTAGATTTATATGTAAATGGTATATCAGACCCTAAAAGTATTGATATTGCATGGAAAAAAGGTACCGGTGCTCCTAAAGGACCATTTGAAATACTCGATATAGTAGGATTAAAGACAGCCTATAACATCGTATTAATGTATGTAAAGATTCCTTCTTTTTTAGCTCCATATAATTTTAAAGGAATGAAAGTGTTATTAGAAAAATATATTGCTAAAGGAAAGCTTGGAGTAAGTAGTGGAGAAGGTTTCTATAAATATGAAGAAGAGGATGAAGAATAACTTAATATAGATAGTCTAGTATAATAAGAGGTGATAGTGTGTACGGAGCTATAGTTGGAGATTTAGCTGGTAGTATTTATGAATTTAATCAATTAAAAAAGATTCAAAGTATAAAGATGAATAATTTAATTGAGGATAATGCTTTTTATAGTGATGATACAATTTTAACTATTGCTATACTTGATGCGATACTTAATAATAGAGATTATGATTATTATTTGCGAAAATATATACAAGAATATAGTGACTATAAACCTGATTTTAATCCGTATTTTAAATCATCATTTTCACCTAACTTAATAAAATGGAGTAAATCAAATTCAATTGGTACTAGTCACGGTAACGGGGCTATGATGAGAATATCTCCTGTAGGATATATGTTTGATAATGAAAAAGAAGTGATAGAAAATGCAAGACTTGCAACTATACCTTCTCATAACTCAAAAGAAGCGATTGACTCTGCTACTATGGTGGCATTAATAATATATTATTCTAGAAAAGGCTATACAAAAGATGAAATATTTAAAATGATGAATATTGATATTAAATATATTCCATTTACTAAATTTAATACGACATGTGAAGAAACTATAGTTAATTGTTTATATGCATTATATAATTCAAATAGTTTTGAAGATGCTATTCGAAAAACATTACTTATGGGCGGAGATACAGATACAAACTGTGCTGTAGTTGGAAGTATGGCTGAAGCAATGTATGGAATTAATAATGAAACTATAGAAAAAGTAAATAAAAAAATTCCTCAAAAATTTGTTAAAATATTAAGTAGAACAAGGAGTTGATCCAAATGAATGATAATAATACTAATATAAATTG
>CAMVMQ010000013.1 GCA_947168625.1 uncultured Caryophanales bacterium | reverse complement strand
CCATACTCCCATTGAAATTTAATAAGAATTCATATATAATATTTTTAGAAAGAGAACGTTATAGTTCGTAAGCTGTTGCTTAATCGCTCCAGATTAATATTTCAGAGTCTAATGACTCTTTTTTTGTTTGAATTCACATAATCATTCAAAAAGAAACATTTCTAAATAAGAAAATGCTTCTTTTTAATTATTCAAATATATTGACTCATTTATTTGTTCCATCCCAACCCTAGAAGTTTCTTTAATTTCTACAATAGTAGAATATTCAAATATATTTTTTATAGTATCCTCAAACCGATAATAATTAATAAATTTAAATTCATAATTTTTTCCTTCCTCAATTTTATATTTACTAGGTATTTTTACTGATATTAAATCGTCTGATTGAAATTGCGTTATGACAACATTTATATATTCTTCTGAATTATCTGGAATAACACTCACTATACGATATGTTCTAATAAATTCTTTGGAGATATTTGTTTTTTTTCCGCAAAATCCATCACCTAATTTTTTTAGCATATCATTATTTCCAATATACACTTCCTTATTCCCTTCTATAGTATCACAAAATAACACTGAATAATTATCATTAGAATATAGTTTTGACTTTTCATCATAAAACTTAAACTTTTTTAAATTATTAAACTCAGTTTGAAAATCTAAAAATTGTTTCAATTTATCAATTGAAATTTGATTATGAAGAATTGCCGATTTCATTTTATAACAATTATTTTTAGAATCACATAATAATACTTCATCAACACCATAATACCAAATATTATAATTACTTTTATATTCAAATTGTTTTTTTAATGATTTTTTGTTTCCAATTTGACTATCAGATACAGATATATTATAAATATCAAATTTAGGATATAAATTTCTATAATAACTAAATGCGAAATATAATATAACTAATATAGTTATCACTAAACAACCTATTATTAGTATTGATTTTTTTTTATTTTTTTTATTAATATTTAATGTATTAATAATATTTTCTTCAGTTTTTCTTAATATAGTACTATTATCAATTCGTTCTCCACTTATCAATTCATTAACAGAGATATTAAATATTTCACATATAGGTTTAAAAAGTGATATATCAGGTAACCTCCTACCATTTTCCCAATGAGAAATTGCTCTATCAGTTACATTCAATTTATCAGCCAGTTCCTGTTGTGTCATCTTATTTTGTCTTCGAAGTTCTTGTATAAACTTGCCGATTTTTTCTTGTTCCATCGTTATTTTACTCCTTTCATAACCATTATAATATATTTTAACTTATTTGTATCCACACAGATAGTAGAGTTAAATATTAATTTAAAAAAATTCTACAATACAATAAATATATTATAGAACACTAATATCTTTTAAATATAAAAAAACCATACCAATTTTACCTTCGTAAAACTTATAACCATAGAAAATAAAAACACACAAAACTAAGAAAATCCACTTGTTCTCGGGATCACCACGTTTAAAACCGCCAAAAACAGTACTTGCACTAACAGAAGCTATTATTATTAATTATAATTTGTTCAGAACTATTATTTTTGATTTCCTCACCCTGTCTTCCATATTTAATTTTCATTATGACAAAAAATCATTAAATTTTGAAGTAAATATTTAAAAAGAAGGTGTAAACTATTTTATGGTAATAATATTTTAGTGATTAACCGTTTGTCACCTTTTACTACTAGAAATTTAAGATAAACAAAGCTAAAAATGCTCAAACATTTATAGTTTGAGCATTTATTCTTTAATCATGAAAAAGAGAATAAATTTTTATCGTAATACAATTACAATAAACTTAACTATTTTTTCTATCAATAAATATTGTTTTTAATATTAATCCTATACCAACAGCACATAAACCAAATATTAATAAATATTCAAATAATGTTGATGATACCCAGTTAATTTGAATACTCATAATAATTGAAACAACAATTATTAGACTACCTAATAAACATAACCATTTGGCTAATTTTGATTTTGGCCTAGCTACATACCATATTACTCCTATAATAAGTGGAATTGTAACAGCTCCAGATGCCACTCTAATAGAACCAATAGTAAATCCCGCGAACCATCCAGAATAAACTCTAACATGCATTGATAACATAAATAAACCAATAGCAAGCAAGATTATTCCCACTACAAACTCTAACATTTCATTTTGATTTATTAATTCTTTTTTTTCTTTCATTCTACACCTCACGATAATTATATCATTAAATCTGTTATTTTCCAATAATTATATATTTTTCTACCTTAAATTATTTAATTCAATATAGTCATTTTATTATTATTTGTAGATTTATAATATACTAAACATTTATAGAATTAGGCTTAATTAAAGACAAACTAACCTTACCCTTATCAAGAAATATTTTATCGACATAACAAGTAACAATATCACCAACAGAGACAACATCCATTGGATGCTTAATATATTTATCAGTAAGTTTAGAAATATGTGCAAGTCCATCTTCATGTAGACCGATATCAATAAATGCTCCAAAATCAACAACATTTCTAACTGTACCAGATAATTCCATACCAACAGTTAAATCTTCTATTTTTAAAATATTACTTTTTAAAATTGGTTTTTCAAAATCATCACGATAATCCCTATTAGGTTTTTCTAATGCCTTAATAATATCTTCGAGAGTATAAGCATCTACCTCTAATTCCCTAGCCATATTATCAAAACTAATTGAAGATAAAGCCCTGGTAAGTTTATCACTACCAAAATCTTTGATACCAAAACCAAGCATATCTAATAATTTCATGGTAATATTATAACTTTCGGGATGAATAGGAGTAACATCCATTGGATTATCTCCATCAATAACTCTCATAAAACCAATTGACTGCTCGTATACCTTCGGAGTTACAATCTTTTTACTAATAAGTTCATCTCTTGATTTAATCTTGCCTTTTTCTTCTCTATATTTAATAATCTTATCAATTACAGGCTTCGTAAGACCAGAAATATATTTAAGAATTGAAGGGCTTGCAGTATTGACATTAACACCAACATTATTAACACATTTAGATACTACAAAATCAAGTGATTCATCAAGTCTCTTTTCATTAACATCATGCTGATATTGTCCAACACCAATACTCTTACTATCAATCTTAACAAGTTCTGATAAAGGGTCCTGTAGCCTTCTTGCAATACTAATTGCACTTCTTTTCTCAACTGTTAAATCAGGAAATTCTTTAATAGCAAGTGGACTAGCAGAATATACACTAGCTCCAGCTTCACTAACAATTACATACTTAACTTCTTTTTCTTTATATTCCGAAATAACTTCCGCAACTAATTTTTCACTTTCTCTTGATGCTGTTCCGTTTCCAATAGCAATCACATCAACATCATATTTCTTAATTAATTCTTTAATCTTATCCTTAGCCTCATTCCACTTATTATGTGGTTCATGTGGATAAATAACAGAAATATTTAAAACATTAGAAGTGCTATCCACAACAGCGAGTTTACATCCTGTTCTAAAAGCTGGATCAAAGCCTAATACAGTAATATCTTTCATTGGCGGAGTAAGAAGTAATTTTTCTAAATTCTTACCAAAAATATCTATAGCACCATCTTCAGCAATCTCTTTAAGTTCAGATCTTACTTCTCTTTCAATACTAGGTAGTATTAATCTCTTAAAACTATCCCTAATTGCTTCTTTAACAATTAGACTAGACCGTTCATTACCTTCTTTAATAATCTTACTATCTAAAAAGTCTAACACATAGTCATTATCAATACTAATACTAACTGATAAAATGCCTTCTTTTTCACCTCTATTAATAGCAAGAACTCTGTGAGGTTTAATGAATTTAACTTTTTCACCATAATCATAATACATCTCATATAACTTGGAAGAATCTTCTGCTCCCTTTTTTAATTTAGTACTAATAATCCCATAATTTTTCATATTATTTCTAATATACTTTCTATAATAAGCATTATCACTAATCCATTCAGCAATAATATATTTAGCCCCCAAAATAGCCTCATCAGCAGACTTAACATTATCATTTAAATATTCTTCAGCAATTTTTTCAATGTCAGCCCTTTTAAAAGACATAATAATCTTAGCTAAAGGCTCTAGTCCATTCTTAATAGCTTCTGTAGCCTTAGTTTTCTTCTTCTCCTTATAGGGTCTATAAATATCCTCAACTTCAACAAGTTTAGAACAATTCATAATATTATCTTTAATTTCATCAGTTAGCATTCCCTTTTCATCAATTAATCTAATAACATCTTCTTTTCTCTTAAGAAGATTTTCTTGATATTCATAAACTTCATTTATCTTCCTAATCTGCTCTTCATCTAAAGCACCAGTAGCTTCTTTTCTATATCTTGCAATAAAAGGAATTGTACTTCCTTCTTCAAGTAGTTTAAGTACTGCCTCTACTCTTTCATTTTTAATATTTAAATCATTTGCAATTTCACTAATTATAACACTATTCATTTACTATCTTGCCTTTCCTGTTCTCATCTCATTTAATATAATATCATTATGTTGTATATAATAATCTTTTTCTTTATCAAACGGAATATCCATTCTTTTATCCTGTTCTAGTATTTTTTCATTAATTATAACAAGAGGAATATTAAGTTTCTTAGCTTCATCAATACTTCTCAAAATATCATTCGTTCCATTATCATAATAAACAACAAAATCAGGCCTTTTTGCAATATACATACCATCTTCATCTTTTACATTAACTAGATCAATTTCACTATACCAACTACTATTTCTAATAAGTTCGGAAGAAGTCATAATTCTATTAACATATTTGGTTGGAAGTTCCTTTCCATAATCACCACTAAAAGAATCTTGTTCTAAAATATGTATAACCTTATCATTGTCGAAAGAATTATAACCATAATACATTAAATATCCATCTGCAGCTCCATAAACACTACTATTGTCACTTCCAATTACTGAGTAGCAGTTTCTTCTATTTCCACTCTTATCACGGTGTCTACCTTCACCTCTAATAAGCATTGTATATTCTTTATCTCTCAAATCATATACTTTTATTCCATATTTATTAGATAATTCACTATTTAAATTAACATCATTATGCTTGTCTTCAACACTAAATAATTCCTCTTTAATTAAATCATAAGATAAATCCTTTATTTTTCTTAAATCATCATAAAACATAAAATTAACTCTTTTATCGCTCAATTTATGAAATAAACTAATTTTTTCGTCTGAAGGTAGTTCATCAAAATGAAGTATCATATTATAAAAATCTTCTCTTTTTTTCTCAAGAACTTTTTTATCATCAGAAAGTTTACTATTATATCTTAGCATTTCTCCAATATTAAGCCATACATTATAAATATTATCTTCAAATAAGGCATCAACAATAACATCAGACAATTTTCTGCTAGTAACTTCTTTCAAATATGAAATAAGTCGTTCTCTATTACTGATAACCCTATTACCACTCTCATCCCAATCATAATAATTATGTAGTTCCATAACCAATCCTTTATCAACAATAAAAGAAACATCTTTAATTGACACCTTTAATTCCGGATTATTAACAAGAATTAAATATTCTTTAAATAAACCAGTATTAGAATCATAAGAATTAATTATTTCATTATAATAATTATTTAATCTTCTCATAATAATATCCAAATTATTATTTTTTTCCGCTTCATTAATAATAGTTCTAAAATCAACAAAATTATCACATTTTAAACTATCAAAAAATTCTTTTGTCTTAACAATTTCATCATCAAATTTAATTCCTCTTTCAACAAAATTCTTAATATTAAATTTATTAAACAAGTATCTTCCTTTAGGATTATTACACAAGAATTCACTAATTACATTATCCTTAAATCTTGGTACTAAATAAATAATCATATCATCACTAATATTTTCACTAAGTATTCTCTTTTGATAGTTCTCATCAATAATACCAATAAAATCAGAAGGATAAGAGGAAATATCATCTCCCATTTTCAAAATAACATTCCTAAACAAATCGTAACTAATACTAGAAAACATAGAATAAAAATTATCATTTATTTTAAATAATTCATTAAACATTTCATCATCACTGAGAACATAATTAATTATTCCATTAAAATCCTTTTCCAATAAGCAAACAAAAAATTTATATTCATGATTCTTTAAATTGCCAGAAAAGAAAGATTTTAACGTTCTAGCATCATACAAAGAAATAAACTGTCTAGGAGTAAAATATCTAAGTACCTCTCTAAATCCAGCATAAAAATTCTCCTTTGATTCTTCAAGTAATCCTATTGCAAGTTTCTCTCTAATATCATCTCTTTCAAGTACTTTATCAAGATCACTTTCAGATAAATGTAAATGATATAATTTAGTTACTAGTGTAAAGGAATACATATCATCAATATTTCCTAATGAGTCGATAATATTATCTAAATCAAAATCACGTTCACGAGCATTTTCATCATAATTCCAATAATCCATTACTTATCCTCCTTCATATTAGCAAATTTAATAACATTCTTACCATATTTTCTTTGCATATCATCAATTAGCTTTTGCACCTTTTCATTATTCCCAATAACACTATTATCATTATCCATATCAAATATCGATAATTGTCTCTTTTTTGACGTAGATAATCCACTTATAAAAACACAAACGCTTCTTACCCCATCATCATGATTCCAAAGCTTATCAAAAATTTTACATGCATTTTCACATATTTCTTCATCTGTTGAGATACTAATATCAAGTTTTTCTTGTTTACTAATCTTTTCAAAATAACTATATTTAATCCAGACACCAATAGTATCAGCATACATTTTACTGTATCTTAATCTTCTTCCAACATCTCTAGATAAATTCATAATAACATCTTGAAGCTTCTTGTCTTCACTATAATTATAAGGAAGAACTGTTGATGAAGAAATACTCTTCGCCGCTTCTCTCTCAAAATGTACCTCACTATCATCAATACCATTAGCATACTCATGCATCAGTTTGCCCATCTTTTTAAATCTACGAATGAGTTCATCTTCTGGATATGCAGCAAGTTCTCCAATTGTCTTAATACCCATTTCTCTAAGCCTTTTACTACTTGCTTTTCCAATCATAAATAAATCTTCAACAGGAAGATGATGCATCTTCGTCTTTACTTCATAACTAAATAAAGTATGAACTTTATTAGGCTTTTCAAAATCACTCGCCATCTTAGCAAGAAGTTTATTACTTCCCACTCCTACATTAACCGTAAACCCAAATTTTTTATATATATCATCTTTTATTTTATAAGCAATCTTAACGGGGTCTCCAAATAATTTTATACTTCCAGTATAATCAAGAAAGCACTCATCAATAGAATATCTTTCGATAATATCAGTATAAGTACATAAATATTCATACATCTTATCCGAGAAATACTTATAAACCTTAAATACCGGAGGATAAACTTCTAAATAAGGACACTTTCTTCTAGCGGACCCAATTGTCTCAGCGGTAACAACACCATTTTTCTTACAAAGATTACTCTTAGCTAGAACAATACCCCTTCTTTGTGATTCATCACCACCAATAATAGAGTACCTCTCTCTAATATCCGTTTTATAACCTTTTTTTAATAACCATATAGCAGTCCAACTAAGATAAGCATTATTAACATCTACATGCAATATAAACCTATCCATTACCTATACCTCGACATAATAATTACTTTTATAAATCTTATCATTAATCTTATAATAAATATTATATTTACCTTTTAAGCCTTCTAAATTAATATACTTAATATCTACCACTTCATAAACTTTTTTACCTAAAAACTTATCAAAAATAACATATACGACATCATCATTATTATTAATAATAGTTATCCTATTACTATCAATGCTTATCTCCATATTGTTATCTTTATATTTAGAATACTTAATAAGTACTGCATTTTCATCACTAGTATCAGTTTCAGATAACCTTCCAAATCTACTAGATTTTGAAATATTATAATTAAGTGTATTAAAATATAAATCAAATTCATTTCTACCAAATACAGAATCATCTACTTCTGATAATTCTTTTAATACATTACCAGTCTGGAGATCCATTACTAAATATTTGTCACTTTTAATAATGATATTATCTTCATATATTCCATTTAATCCATAATAATAATCACTCAACAAATACTCAGCATATATCTTACCAAGTAAGTTCATTCTATAAAAGCTAATTGATGCGTCTTGTTCTTCATTATAACTATCACTTCCAATAAGAATAATTGAATTATCAATTACAGTAACATTCCCATAATAGTGTTTATTTAAATACCATCTAACATCACCATAACTATCAATAGCATATGGATAATTTACATTATAAAAACTATAATTAACATAATTCATATTCTCACTAAAAGTAAAATCTTCTGGTAAAGAATTCGTCTTAATATTGATAACCTTCTCACTACCTTCACACCTAATAATAACAGTATTATCATAATCAGCATATAGTCCATATATTGGAATCAAATGATACTTATCCTTAGCAAAAGTATAATTAATATCATTGTCATATTTTCCCTTTACAGTAATATATACTTCACTATAATTATCTGATGTAAACATAACTAAAGCAGTAAGAGGACTATTACCATAAGGATTTACAATGACATTAGGATTATCTATATCATAGCCATAAACATTAAAATAAACTTCCTTATTACTCTGAACATTAAGAATATCCTTACTCTTAGGAACAGAATTATTACCCATAACAATAATAGAACCAACTACTGTAACTAATAATATAAACACAATAAAAATAATAATAAATATATACATTTTCTTCATATAATCACATAATTTATTGTATCAAATTTTCCATAATAGATAAAGACCTTTATACATTTTTTTATTATATAATTTCGATTTTCCCACCCAGAATAACTTTAGTACTTTGTAATCCTTATATATTTATATTCATTTATAAATACCAACTTTAATATAATATAATGGAGGTATAAATAATGAAATTAACTTTAAAAAACACAAGAATAATTTCCATACTCGGAATATTTTTAATATCCTTTCTTTCGCATTTTGCATACGAAATATTTCCAAGTACACTATTATCTTTTTTCTTTCCCGTAAATGAAAGCATCTGGGAACACATGAAAATATTATTTACTTCATCACTTTTATATGGAATATTTGATTATATAATATTAAAAAAGAATAATATTAAATTTAATAATTATCCTTTTAATTTATGGTTTTCATCATTAATAATAATCCCTATATATTTAGCTATCTACTTAACATTATATAACATAATCGGAGAAAAACTCATAATATCAATAATTCTTCTATTTATTATCTATGTTATCAAAGAAATAATAAGTTATAATATTTTAAAAGCTCCAAATATAAAAATATCAAATCTCCTTGCAGTACCAATAATTATAATAACATATATAATCTTTATTTATTTAACTTATAAACCACCACATAATTATATCTTTTATGATACTCATTCTAAAACATATGGCATAGAAAAAAATATAGGCAAATAGCAAATAGCCTATATTTTTAAATACTTTCTAACCGCTTGATAACTTCCTATCATACCAACAACAATACCAATAACAAGGAGTACTAACGATACTCCATATACAAATGGCATAGGTTCTATTAAGCTAGCAAGAGGAGAACCAAAAAGTTTTCCACCAAAAAAATCATATAGAGAACTATAACCAAATACTGTAATAAGTATAGGAACAATCGAACCTAAAATACCAATAAATAATCCTTCAATAATAAACGGAATCTTAATTGATATATTAGAAGCTCCCACAAGTCTCATAATTTCTATTTCTCTTTTTCTCGAATAAATAGCAAGTTTAATAGTATTAGCAATCAAAAATGCTGTAACAAGAACAAGAGCTAAAACTGCTACTATACATATTTTTCTAACTACATTAAATACTATGATTAACTGATGAACAATATCTTCACCATAATTAATGTTATTAACCTTATCCTTTGTAAAAGATAGATTTTTAACCTCTTTAACTGTATCATCAATTTTTTCAATATTCTTAACCTTAAACATGTAACTATCAAGCAAAGGATTAGTCTCACTCGTCCAAGAATCAACTGTATTTGCAAAGATTTCACTACCAGATTTTAACTCTTTAGCAGACTCTTCCTTACTCTTAAATTGAATTGTACTGTTTTCTATATTATTAATACTTTCCAATTCTTTTTTTATTTTATCTTCATCTTCCTTTGTCGTATCACTCTTTAAAAACATAACAATTGTAACGTCTTTTCTAATAGAATCCGAAAAATGTTCTATATTATACGATAACACCAAAGATACCGCTACTACAATAAGAGTAATCGTAATACAAGAAACAGATGCCAGTGATAATGAAAAATTTCTAAATACTCCATGAAGAGCATCTCTAAAATATCTGCTTATAGCTCTAAACGGTTTCATGAACATAACTTCCTTTCTCTATATCCTTAGCAAGTCTTCCATGATCTAAAAGTATTACTCTCTTCTTCATTCTATCAACTATATCCCTATCATGCGTAGCCATAATAATAGTGGTTCCCATGGCATTAATATTGTCAAGAACTCTCATAATTTCCATTGAAGTATCAGGATCTAAATTACCCGTTGGCTCATCACATATTAATAATTTAGGTCTATTAACAATAGCCCTTGCAATAACAACCCTCTGTTGCTCTCCTCCAGATAACTGATCAGGATATTTTCTAACCATATTTTTAAGTCCAACTAAATCTAATACTTCAAGAACCCTCTTATGTATTTCTCTTTTATCATAGCCCAAAACCTCCATAGCAAAGGCAACATTTTCGTATACCGTTAGTTTAGGAAGAAGTTTAAAATCCTGAAAAACAACCCCAAGTTTCCTTCTAAGAACATAAACCTTTCTATTACGAAGTTTAGCAACATTAATACCGCCAATTATAATAGAACCTTTATCAGGTTTTTCTTCCCTATATAACATTTTAATAAGTGTTGATTTACCACTACCAGAAGATCCAATAACAAAGACAAACTCTCCCTTCTTAATGCTAAGATCAATATCGTAAAGAGCAACAGTCCCAGTCTTATAAGTCTTCTGGACATCACTAACTCTAATTAATTCCATACTACTCCTTTCATATTCAAAATTAATTATAACATTTTTTATCTTATTTTAAAAGCATATCTAAATATCAAATAATAATTTCTATTTTGAAACGTAATAACTGTCCGTAATTAAAAAGAAAGCCTTACTATCAATCTGTAAAATAACTTCTTTAACAATACTATATTCTCTTGTAGGAAGTACACATAGTAGCATTTTTCTTCTTCTATCAGAATATCCTCCCTTAGCATTAACAACAGTAACTGTATGATTCAAATTATTAATAATATAATCTTTAACTAACGAAGGCTTATTAGTAACAATATAAAAAGCCTTATTTTGGGATATTCCAATCATAATTTTATCTCCAACATAAGAAGAGACAAATAACCCAATAAAAGCATATATACATTTATCAAGACCAAATACATAAATACTAAATAAAATAATTGTCATATTACATATTAAATTAGCCTTCCCTATTGACACCTTTAATTTCTTATTTAAGATATCATATAACACATAAAAGCCGCCCAAACTATACCCAGATTTTTTTACAAGACCAAAACCAATTCCAGAAAATACTCCTCCAATTAGTATAAGTAGAAATAAAGAGGTATTATTAAGATAAATATACTGTGGCAACAAACTAGTTGCTTTTATAAAAATCGGATATAACAAAGTTCCAAGAATATTTTTAGATCCATGTTCAATCCCAAACACGGCAAAATCAAGAACAAGTAAAATTGATGATATAGCAAGCATAAGAAGAGACAAATCAATATTCATATATTTATTAAGTAGAATTGCAAGCCCTGTACTACCAGTTGTAACAACATCATTAGGATTAAAGAATAAACTTACCGATATTGCACTAAAAATCATACCAATAATAAACAAAAAGAAATTTTTCCAGTAATTATCTTCCTTTATTTTCTTTTTAATCTTTTCAATCTCTAATACCATAAATCCCCCTCCTTATTACTAACCTCGTAAGAGTCACAAACAAGAAAGAAAATATCCTTATCAATTTCTCTAAGACCGTCTTTAACAATAAAGTAACTACGAGTCGGAACCACAGCTAAAAGAAGAGTTTGACTATCACTAGAATATCCACCTTCAGCATCAATAACCGTAGCACCTACGCCATCAATTGAAAGAAGATAATTTTTAACAGTATCATCAATGCCTTTATTAGTAACTATATAGAAAGCTTTACTCCTACTTATTCCTAATAAAACCTTATCAGTAAATATTGATATTAAATAAGAAACAAAAATAGCATACAAAACAGTACTCCAAGAAAAAGCAATTTTACCAAAAGCTACAATTATACCATTTACAATAAGTCCTGATGTTCCCATAGATATTTTCAAATATTTACAAATAATCTCAATTATTACATCTGTACCACCAGTAGAAAAATTACTCTTATAAATTAGCCCATATCCTACTCCTGCTAATACTCCTCCAAGTAATGCAATAACAACCATTTCAGTATTACCTAAATCAATTTTATCTGTAATAAACTTTGTTATTTCAATAAATACTGGATATATTAAAGCACCAACTAACTGATTCTTAGCACTATCAAAGCCAAGTACAAAGTAAGCAATAATTAATAGTACAATATTTGCAATCATAATAAATATAGAGGGATTAACACCATATTTATCAAACACAATAGATAATCCACTTATACCAAAGCATACAATGTTATATCTTAAAAAGAATAAATTAAATACAAAAGCAACAATTAAGCATCCAAGTATTAACATTGAATATCTTTTACCAAGATTCCTCTTTTTAACAGTTTCAATAATACTATCTACTTTTTTCTTTCTAAAATATTCTAGTATCCCCATAATTACCTCTCCCTTTTATTCTTAACTTTTAAGTCCTGCTTCAATCATATCCTCTATATTACCGTCTAATATATCATTAATATTACTAGATTCATATCCCGAATCATTGTCTTTAACTAAGGTATAAGGACACATTACATAACTTCTTTTCGCAGAGCCCCAGCCATTACTTAATTGTTCTCCTCTTATACCATTTAATTTTTCATTTTGTTTTTCTATTTCTAATAAATAAAGTTTACTCTTTAATACTTCTAATGCTTTTTCTTTATTTCTGATTTGACTTCTTTCATTCTGACAAGTAACAACAATACCAGTAGGAATATGTGTAATTCTAACAGCACTATCTGTCGTATTAACACCCTGTCCACCAGGACCACTACTACGATAAATATCTACCCTTATATCCGATTCATTAATTTCAATATCAATATTCTTATCAATCTCGGGCATAACATCAACTGAAGCAAAAGAAGTATGTCTTCTATTACCTGCATCAAATGGACTAATTCGAACAAGTCTATGTACACCTTTTTCTCTTTTTAAATACCCATAAGCATTATTACCATTAATTTGAAACATTACAGACTTAATACCAGCTTCTTCTCCTTCTTGTTTATCAAGCTCTACTAGTGTATATCCAGCATTACTAGCATATCTCGTATACATTCGATATAACATATTTGCCCAATCACAAGATTCCGTACCACCAGCCCCAGCATGTATCTCAAAAATAGCATTACAATTATCATATTCACCACTTAAATAAGTCTCAAGTTCTAATTTATCTAATTTATCACAAATACTTGGCATTTCTTCTTCAAGCATATTTAGAATATCTACATCTTCTTCCGTTTCAACAATATCTAAATTACCCTTAATACAACTAGATAATTCTTCTATATTACTAACAATACTCTTAATATTTTTAAGTTCTCCTACCAATCTATTAGCGGTCTCACTATCATTCCAAAAATTGCTATCAAGCATTAAATCATTTATTTCTTTTTCTCTTTTAATCTTATTTTCTAAGTCAAAGAGACCTCCTTAAATCATTTAACCTATTATCTAAATTTTTATATTCACGTTTCAATTCATAAAGTTCCATCGTCTTTACCTCCAACATAAGTATACAGTAAAATTAAAAAAAATAAAAGTAATTGTCAAAAATATTGACACAAAAATAACAAAATGATATTATTAAATTATAAAAGGACAATGATAATATGAAAAAGAAAAATAATAAGAAATATATTATAGCATTTTTTTTAATTTTAATACTTATCTTTGCTACAGTACTTTTATTAAACAGAAAAAACAATTTAATAGATAGCCTTATAAAAAACAGCAATTATGAAATAAATTCCCTATCTTGTGATGGAACAACTAAAGTATTAGACAAAAAAGTATTAAAAGACATAAAAAATAACTTAAAAGATTTAAATAATAATGGCCCCTTTCTTGGAGACCTTAATACCTGCTATAGAAAAATTATAATAAATTATGATAATGATTTATTAGATATAGAAATAGTTAATAAATCATCAATTATCATTAAGGAAAGTAAAAACAGTCAATACTATACTTACTATACAAATGCTGAAAATTTAATTAATTATCTAAACAAATACTTTAAATAACATAAATTCTAAAGAGAGACAATTATATTGTCTCTCTTTTCTTTACATATTATCTTTATACATCTTAATAATACTTTTAAACTCATCTAAGGCAGAGTCTACTACTTTTTTATCAGTAAGATCTACTCCTGCTACCTTAAGTGATTCAAGTGGTGATAATCTACCTCCACATTTTAAGAATTCGATATAAGACTGTACTGCTCCTTCTTTACCACTTAAAATATTTTTAACAATATAAGTCGCTGCACTAAGACCAGTTGCATACTTATAAACATAGAAATGATAATAAAAGTGTGGAATTCTTTCCCATTCATATCTAATTTCATCATCTACTACTACACTATCACCAAAGTAAAATTTATTTAAATCATAATACATATTAGATAGTTTATCACTAGTTAAAGCTTCTTCATTATCTATCATATTAGATATCTTCTTTTCAAATTCAGCAAACATTGTCTGTCTATATATTGTAGCTCTATATAATTCCATTAAATTATTAAGTATCGATAACTTTTCTTCTTTACTATTACTATGTTCAATCATATAGTGACTAAGTAATAATTCATTAACAGTAGAAGCAACTTCTGCTACAAAAATACGATACTCACTATTTTGATAATCATTATAAGTTCTCGAATAATAGCTATGCATTGAGTGACCCATCTCATGGATTAAAGTAGACAAATCATTATACTTATCTTGATAATTTAAAAGTATATAAGGATAAGTATCATAACTACCACCAGAGTATCCTCCAGTTCTTTTAGCTTTAGTTGGATATACATCTATCCATCTACTATCAAGTGCTTCTTTTACTTTATTTATATATTCATTCCCAAATACTTCTAAAACTTTAAGTACTATCTTTTTGCCCTCTTCATAGTCATATTTAGCATCATAATCATTCTGCATTGGAACATATATATCATATAAATGAAGTTCATCTAGTCCCATGATATCTTTTTTTAATTTATAATAATCATAAATATAATCAATATGATTATGTACGCTATCAATAAGATTATTATAGACGTCTATTCGTACATCATCTCTAAATAAACTCATCTCTATAGCGGAATTATATTTTTCTATCTTAGCAAGAGTAGATAATTCTTTCATATTAGTTGATATTAAAGAAGCAAAAGTATTAGCATATTTCTTATACTCTTTATATAAAGATTTAAAAGCACTCTCTCTTACCTTTCTATCTTTACTCTCGATATAAAGTGAATAAGTACTATTATTAAGTTCTACTTCTTTACCATCTTCATTTATAATATCATCAAAAGACATATCACAATCTTTAAATAATTCATAAGTGTCATAGCAGTTACCCACTATCTTACCAATACTAGATAATAGTTTTTCTTCATCATCACTCAAAGTATGTTCTTTATATCTATATATTTCATTAATAGATACTTCATAGTCTTTTATTTTAGACTCTTCTTCCATATATTTATCAATAACTTCTCTATCTAATTTCAAAATACTAGGAACAATAAAATAACTATTCTTTGAATACTCACTTCTTAAATTAGATACCATCTCACTAAGTTCTTGCATTTCATTATTCGAAGTATCTAAATCAAAAGATAAACTAGTATATACAGATAATTTATCAATTATTCTTTCTATCTCAAAAGACAACTTAATAGTATTATAAAAATAACTACTATTATCTGTCATATTCTTTTCATACTTAGATAATTCTTTAATCTTACTCTTAACTAATTCATAGTCTTTATTAAATTCATTAATACTATCATAAATCTTTTCTAAATCCCAAGTATACTTACTATCAATCTCTTTTCTATCTTTCATATTTTTTCCTTTCCAATACATATTTTTACTATTTCTTCTTTTTTT
>CAMVMQ010000012.1 GCA_947168625.1 uncultured Caryophanales bacterium | reverse complement strand
AATACTAATTGTATATCACAAGAATATGGAGTATGGGTAGATACTACTATAAAGACAATTTTAACTAATAGAATATATACAGGAGATGCAGTACAAGGTAAAACTAAAAAGATTAATTATAAACTTAAAAAGACAGTTAAAAATAATCCAAATGACTATATTATAGTAGAAAATACACATGAAGCAATTATTGATAAGAACACATTTAATTATATACAAACTCTACTACCTAAAAATGTTAAAAGACCAGAGAAGAAAAGATTTTACTTATTAGATGGACTATTATATTGTGGGGATTGTAAACATCGTATAACTATAAGATACCAAAATAAAACAGGAAGAAGTTATACAACTTGCGATTATTACAGAACATATTCAAAATATCATGTCTGTACAACCCATACAAATAATTATGAGGTATTAGAAAAGATTATTTTAGATAATATAAGAGAAGTATGTAAAAAGCATTTAGATAAAAACAAGATAAAAGAATCTATTAACAATATAGAGTTTGAAGATAATACATTAAAGATAAAAAAACAAATTGAAAGTTTAGAGATAACAAATAATAGATTAACTGAAAGTCTAGATAAAACATATATGGATAGATTAAAAGGAATTATAGATGAAGAACAATACTTAAGAGTAAGTAAAAATATTAAAACTGAAATAGATAATAATAAAAAGAATATTGATAATCTTAAAAATGAACAAATAGAAGAGAATAAAATAGATAATAAGCAAATAGAAAAATATATAAATGAAATTTTATCACTTGAAAATCCAACAAGAGAATTAATAATTAATTTAGTTGAAAAGATTTATATCTATCAAGATAAGACGATAGATATTATATTTACATTTAAAAATGTTACATAAAAATTGTATCAGGAGACACATTATATGGAATAAGTAATCAGTATGGTATATCTGTTATGGATATTATGAATTTAAATAATCTAACTAGTGCGAATATTAGAGTAGGACAAGTACTTAAATTACCAAATATTACTGGTACTAATCCAGAT
This sequence comes from uncultured Caryophanales bacterium, assembly GCA_947168625.1. Classification (GTDB taxonomy): domain Bacteria; phylum Bacillota_I; class Bacilli_A; order RF39; family UBA660; genus CAG-302. Next base: position 16,003 of record CAMVMQ010000012.1, on the reverse strand, counting down.
GGTACTTTTACTTATACTATAAAAAAAGGAGATAGTCTATATAGTATAGCTAAAAGATATAATACTAGTGTCGATGAAATTATTAAATTAAATAATTTAAAATCAAATAATCTAAAGATAGGAGATTTGTTAAAAGTTCCGGAGGAATATACTCCGAAAGATACTCTTCCTAACTATATTAATTATACTGTAAAGAAAGGAGACAATTTATATAGTATTTCTAGAGCGTTTGATGTTAGTATTGATACTATTAAGAATGACAATTCTTTAAATAGCAATATTTTAAGAATTGGACAAAATTTAAAAATAAGAACAAAAAGACCAGAAGTTGGAGCGGTGGAGGAGGAATGTTTTGGTGAAGCATATATTCCTCCTGCTAGTACAAATACAATTAATTACACAGTAAAAAAAGGCGATTCCCTTTATAAAATAGCCTCTAGGTTTAATACTAGTGTTAGTTCATTAATTAGACTAAATAATCTTACTAGCAATAATTTAAGCATTGGACAAGTACTAAAGGTTCCTAGTAATTCTAGTGATACTACTGTTAATTATACAGTTCAAAAAGGTGATTCTCTTTATAGTATTGCAAGAAAATTTAATATTAGTGTTGATGAAATTAAGAGAAAGAATAATCTTTCAAATAATATATTAACAATTGGAAAGGTGTTAAAAATATGAATACTGAATATATAAATAATACAGAGTTTACTAACTCTCCAATATATCAAAGCTTTTTAAATAATAATAAGGGAGTGGGTTTTTTAATGATTAGGGCAAGTGCTGCTAGTGAGGCTATTCCTATAAGCAATCTTAAAATAGTAGTGAGTAAACAGATAAACGGAAATAAAGTTATCTTTTTTGATGGAGTAACAAATTCCTCAGGAATGATTGAAAGAATTAGTCTTCCTGCTCCTGTACAAGATGAAAATAATTTAGATATACCAAGATTTGCGACTTATGATATAGAAGCAACTTATGAAGAAGGCAATATAAAAGATAAATATAATGTTAATATTTATAATGGATTAATTACTTTACAAAAAATTATAGTAACTCCTTCTGACTATTTAAGTGGTGATTATCTTGGCTATTAGATATCCTATTGTACCAAATAATATTACTATTCATTTAGGAGCACCAGATGAGGCTGCTCGTAATATTACTGTTCCATTTACTGATTATATTGCAAATGTAGCTTCTAGCGAGTTATATCCAACTTGGCCAGAATCTTCTCTTCGTGCAAATATTTATGCTATTGTCTCTTTTGCATTAAATAGAATATATAATGAGTGGTATACATCAAAAGGATACAATTTTGATATAACTTCTTCTCCAATATATGATCAGACATATATTCCTAATCGTTCTACTTATGATAATATTAATAATATAGTTGAAGAAATATTTAATGATTATGTCTATAAAGATGGTCAAGTACAACCTTTATTTACTACATATTGTGATGGAAGAGTAAAAACATGTAGTGGACTATCACAATGGGGAACTGTAACTCTGGCAAATCAAGGGAAAACTCCTCTAGAAATATTAAGATATTATTACGGTAATGATATTAATATAAAGGAAGACGCCCCAGTAGGAGATGGTACAGAGGGTTTTCCTGGCTATAATATATCGTTAGGGGAGGCAGGTAATCCTGTACTTGCTATTCAAAGAGATTTAAGACGTATTAGTAAAAACTATCCTGCTATTCCAAGTATTGGAGATAATCCAGGAATATATGATGTTGAGACGGAAGCTGCTGTAAGAAAGTTTCAAGAAATATTTGGTCTTCCTCTTACAGGGGTAGTTGATAAAGCTACTTGGTATAAGATTAAATATATTTATACCAGTGTTAAGAAATTATCTGATTTATATTCTGAAGGTTTATCGATTGATGAAGCAACTTTTAGATATCAAGATTTAATTACTTATGGTGATTCTGGTATAGAAGTTGAGTATATTCATTATTTTTTAGATGCCATTGCTTTTCTGGATCCAGATATACCAAGACTTCCTACTAACTCGGTATTTAATGATAATAGTGTAACAATGGTAAAAGCTTTTCAAGATAAATATGGTCTTCCAGTAACTGGGGAAGTATCATATACTGACTGGAGGGTATTAAAAGATGTTTATAATAATACTTTAGAATCATTTCCACCAGAATATCAAGATTTTGCTAATGAACTATATCCTGATTATTTCTTGACTAGAGGAGTAACAGGTGAAGACGTAAGAAGATTTCAAAGATTTTTACTTAAGATATGTAGATATGATAAATCAATACCTGGAGTAAGAGTAAATGGTATTTTTGATGAATTAACCGAAAACTCTGTAAAAAAAATACAACAAGATTACGGCTTTGATATAAATGGAATAGTAGGTCCATTACTATGGCGAAAGGTAGTTGAATTATCTAAAAGATGATAAATATAAAACAAAAGAATAATTCTTTTGTTTTATATTTTATTTTTTATAAGGAAGATTATCACATATATAGCCTTTTGATATATTAAATTTAGATATTTCTTCTTTATTTTTAATTGTCCATATTAGAGTAGGGTATTTAGATGATATTTTTTTAGAATAGATATTTCTATTTATAGAGATAAAATCAATTATAGATAGTTTATATAATATATTAATTATTTTAAATTTATATATTTTAAAATTCTTTTTAGAAGATATTAATAGTCCTCTTTGAATATTAGGAAATATATGTTTTAAATAAATAAGTGATTTTAAACTGAATGATTGAAAGATATATCTTCCTTGATAGTTATTAAGAAGAGGTATGATATTGTTAATTAATGTTTTATAATTATGAATTTTCTTTATTTCAATATTAATAAGTACTTTTCCTTTTACTAATTCTAATACTTCTTTAAAAGTTGGTATTTTATCATCAGTACCTAGTAATTTCAATAATTTTATTTCTTGATAAGTTAAATCTTTTACAAGAATATTTTTACCAGTCATTCTTTTTAGATTTTCATCATGAAACACTATAACAGTAGCGTCTTTAGTTAATTCTAAGTCTAATTCTATATTACAATTATTAATAGTAGCCTTCTTAAAAGAACTCAGTGAGTTTTCTGGTATATTTATATTATTATAGATACCACGGTGGGCAAAATATTCTTTATTATTCATTTATATCACTCCAGCAATATTATACTAAATATTATTATAAAATGTCAAAAAGATACTTGGAAAATATTTTAATTCGTGGTAAGATGGATATGGTGATAGAGTTATGCATAATTATGTAGTAGATTATTTAAATGAAAATGAATTTATGAAGAAAGAAAGATCATTAAAAAAATATAATATGTTAGCATTTAAAGAACTAGTATTTAAATGCGTTCCAGCTTTAAGAGATGGTAATTTTCTTGGGGAGATAGAAAGCAAGAATACTAAAGATGGTATTATTAAATATAAATATAAACTTCCAACAGATCATTTGTTTTCTAAAGTTCATGGTGATATATATGTTCATTATACTTTATATGAAAATCAAAAGCTTATTATGTTAGATACTATTACTCCTGAGGAATTATTATCTGAAGGTCACGAAAAGGAATTAACTGCTTATAAAGGAGTTATGGTATCTAAAAGTCATGCAGAGAGAGATATGTTTAAGATTAATCTTTTAAATAGCATGAATAAAAATGGTTTTTTAAACAGTGGTGTTTTGATTAGTATGTTAATTATTATGGTAGGAATAATTGGTTTGGTATTTTACTTATTACTTAAATAATTATAATATTGAGGAGGGTTAATTGTATGAAGGTAAGTAATTTAGAAATGGATATCATTAGTTTTGATAGAATATCTACATTAGGAAAGGATACTTGTAAAAATATTATTAAATATGGTCGAAGTGCTTCTTGTTCTGATTTTGCCATTGTAACTGGTAACGTTTATAAAAACAGTAATAATGAAGTATGTAATGTACCTAGTGATTCTTCACTAAAGGGACGTGCGGGGGTTACATGGCTTAATTATCCTATTTTTGATGGTAATGGTCTTGCATTAACTCCTAGTGGTTGTTTAGCTGAAATATTTGCTAAAAGAGGATATGCTGGCATTAGACCTGTAATTAAAACTAGGGATAATACTGATATAACTACATTATTTGATAAAAGTATTGTGAGTGAGCAGGGAATAGAAGAAGTTAATATAGGTTATTATCCACAATTTGCTTTTGATAAAAAAGATCAAGATTTTTTTTCAAATAATTATTCATATTTAGATAGTAATGATTTTGGATATACGGTTAATACTGTTAATCTAGCTAATAATCGTATTATAAGGTTCATGGAACTTAATAAAATACCAATATACTCTTTTAAAGGTAAAAAAGCTGTCAGAGTAATGGTAAATAGTTCATATGAAGATACCCCGGTTCTTTTATCTAATGGTATAGAATATAATAATGGTGAATATGTTTGGATTGAGGTTTCTCCAGTTACATGGTTTATTGACAAAGAAAATAATGAATTACTTTCTAAGAGAATATTATTAAGTGGTATGCCTTTGGAAGCAAATAAAGATAGTTATCATTTATATTTTAACCAGACATTTCTTTATCAGTTTTTAAATAACTATTTTTTAAAGGAAATGTTACTAAATGATAATAATTTAAATTTAGAAATGGAGAATATTAAGAAAAGAAGATTAATTAAATAATCTTCTTTAAATTTCTCTCATATTATCGGCATTTTTATATGGATCTTTAGGATCAATATGGTCAATAAATAAGATTCCTTCTAGGTGATCGTATTCATGTTGAAAAGCAATTGCTAAATCTTCTCTTGCACGAAATCTTTGTATATTTCCATCCATATCATAGGCTTCAATAGTTATTCTAGCATGTCTTGGAACTATTCCGTCTACTTCTCTATTGACGCTTAAACATCCTTCTCCTTCTCCAGCATAAATCATTTCTTCCGATTCTGAAATTATTTTTGGATTTATTAAAATATAGTCTTCAAACTTTCCTTTATCTCTTTCGTAGCAGACCACAAAAAATCTTTCATTAATACCTAGCTGTGGAGCTGCTAATCCCATACCTGGTCTTAATTTATATTTTTTTGCTAACTTTTCTATTTGTGAATATCTTAAGTGTTTTAACATTTCAGGTATTATTTTTTTATTTGTTTCATTAAGTGGGAAAGTAACTGGTACGTTTTTTGCTCTAACACGAGGATCTTTTTCATCTAATATATCTTTTGTTACAAGCATCTATATCATCCCTTTCACTAACGCTAATATTTTATCATAAAATTAATAAAAAGGGAAGTGTTTTCCCTTTTTATTAATTGAAACTAAATCTAGAACCAATTATGATAACTAGTAAAATAAATAATACTAATATTATAGCAAAGTTATTTCCATAACCATAACCGCCATAGTTACCATATGTAGGACAGCAGTAAGTAGGAGCTTGGCAGCAGCCGTTTCCATAACCGCCTGAATATCCACCATAATAATACATATTAAACACCTCCTAGTAAGATATCTAATATAGTCTACGTTAAATAGTGTTTTTGGTTCATTTATTTTACCTATTTTTTTAATATGTATATTTTATATATTGTAAATCATACTAATATTGGTGAAAAAAGATGAAAAATAGAAGTATTTGGATTAATAGTAAAAAAAAGATACAAATAAATCTTTAAATAATGATATATCTTGTGATGTCTTAATAGTAGGTGGTGGGATAGCAGGTTTATCAGTGGCTTATTTTTTAAAAAATGAAGATAAAAAGATAGTTTTAATTGATAAAGACTTTATTGGATATGGTGCTACATCTAAAAATACTGGTAAGTTAGATTATCAACAGGGATTAATTTATCATAAAATTATTAAAAACTATAATAAGGAAGTTGCTAAAGACTATTTAAATAGTCAAAAGGAGGCTATTAATGAAGTAGTAAATATTGTTAAAGAAAACAATATTAAATGCCATCTAGAGAAAACTTCTTCTTGTGTATTTAGTAATGACATTAATGATGAAAAAGATTTTAATGATGAGATAAAATTTTATGAAGATAATAATATTAAATATCATATTGATGGCTCTTTAAAAATAAACTATCCATCACTTATTTCTTTATCTGTAGATAATACTTATATATTTAATCCATTTGAATATTTGTTAGGCCTTAAAACATTGTTACAAGATAAAGTTGATATTTATGAAAAGAGTATATGTAAAAGTATTGATAAAGATGGAGATTGTTATAGATGTCTTGTTAATGATTGCTATATTGAAGCAAAACAGGTAGTGGTTTGTACGCACTATCCAATATTTATTGTTCCTTATTTCTTGCCTTTTAAAAGTGAAGTACAAAATTTTTATATTGGGGCTTTTAAAAATGATTATAAGAATAATATTCAAATTCTTTCTTATAATAAACCTGTTATATCAATGAGATATTATGAGGATTATATGTTATATGGTAGTAGGAGTCATTCATCGAGTACTAATTTAGATATACTTAAGGATTATAGTAGTATTAAAGGAGATATAGATAAATATTTTCATAAAAAAATTGAATATTTTTATCATACGAATGATATTATGACATATGATAATCTTCCATTTATTGGTGAAGTAGCTTCTAATTTATATATTGCGACTGGTTTTAATAAATGGGGAAATACTAATGGCACAATAGCGGGTAAAGTATTGAGTTTGTTAATTATGAATAAAGATAATAAATATATTAAATTATTTAATCCTAGAAGGGGATTATCTTTTGATAAGATAAAGAACATAGTTCTTTATAATATTAAAGTAGGTACTAGGTATATTTTTAATAAAATAAACCCAAATATGAATTTTTATAAAAATGATGTCACGATTAAATATATTAATGGTAAAAGATGTGGTATATATAGAGATGAAGAAGGGAATGAACATATTGTTAGTAATATATGTCCTCACATGAAGTGTAATCTAATTTTTAATTATTTAGATAAAACTTGGGATTGCCCTTGTCATGGCTCTAGATTTTCAGTTGATGGAGATATAATTGAGGGGCCATCAGTTTATAGCATCAAAATTAACAGTGAGTAAATTTACTTGAATTTAATACTTTCCTATGATATTATTACATAAGGAGGGTATATAAAAGATGTATGGATTAAAAAAAGATGAATTACTTCCAATGATTGTTTTACCTAAATTTGGCGAATATTATAATAGTTATTTACATGAGTGTTTAATTGGTAATAATTTGAATTATGAATGTATTAATGATACTGCTACTAAAATATTAGATTTTAATGATAAAATAGTACAAGCCGTTAAAGAAAATTATATTAAAGCTAAACTTAAATTAAATAATAATATGGTTACTATTTTAGATAAATTATTATATTCATGTAATCAGAATAGAAGAGATTTACATAGTCACTATAGAGATTATCCTTATATTGAGGCTTTTATTTATGATGCTTTAAATATTGCATTAATATCTGGTTTTTATCTAACAGATAACCAAAAAATTGAATATGAAAATGAATTAGGAAGAATTCTTGGTATTGTTAAAGAAGAAAAGAATATTAAATTACTTACCAAAAATAAAGAGTAGGCAATGAATATTGATAAGTTAATAGAATGCTTAATGGTAAATGGTAAGCTTGATAATAATTTCGGACTAGTAGAGGAAGATAGTGAAGAAGAAGATGTTGTTATTGATAATTCTATCAAGAAAGTAAAAAGGAAGGACAATCAAGATAAATATAGTAAGTAATTTTAAATAAATGACACATAAATATAAATATTAAACATATTTTTTATTAGGTGATACAATGAAAAAAATGTTTATATTTATATTTTTTCTTTTAATATTTCCTTTAAAAATATATGCTGAAGAAGATTTAGCTCCAAATGCAAAGAGTGCTATTATGATTGAAGCTTCAACTGGAGAAATTTTATTTCAGAAAGATGTTAATGAAAAACTGCCTCCTGCTTCAATGACTAAAATGATGAGTCTTTTACTTATATTTGAGGAAATTGATAAAGGGAATATTAAATGGGATGAGATGATTACAGCGTCTGAACATGCTTCTAGTATGGGAGGAAGTCAGATATTTTTAAAAGTTGGAGAAAAGATGACAGTAGAAGATTTGATTAAAGGAATAACTATTGCTTCAGGAAATGATGCAACAGTTGCTATGGCAGAGAGAGTGGCAGGTTCTGAAGAAGCATTTGTGAAAAAGATGAATGAAAAAGTAAGAAGTTTAGGGCTTAAGAATACTAATTTTATCAATGCTACTGGGCTTGATGCGGATAACCACTATTCAAGTGCATATGATATGGCTATTATTGCTAAGGAATTAATTAAGCATGACAAAGTATTAGAATTTAGTAGTACATATGAAGATTATTTACGTAAAGATACTACTAATCCGTTTTGGCTAGTAAATACAAATCGACTAGTTAAGTATTATCCTGAAATAGATGGACTTAAGACTGGTTTTACTAGTGGCGCAGGATACTGTCTAACTGCAACTGCTAAAAAGGATGGAATGAGATTAATTACTGTGGTTATGAATGAAGAAGATTCTGGTAAAAGAAGTAGTGATACTAAGAAACTGCTTGATTATGGTTTTAATATGTATATGACGCAAAATATTATTGATGAAAAAACTACCATTAAGAAGGAAAAGGTAGAACTTGGAGAATCTCTTTATACAGAGATTGTTCCTAAAAGAACAATAACTATTTTAAGCAAGAAAACAGATGGGAAGAGGAATATAACATATAGAGCAAATATAAGTTCTTTAGTTGCTCCTCTTAAAAAAGGTGATAAAGTAGGAACTATTGATATATTGGAAGATGATAAAGTTATAAGTACAGTTGACGCTACTATAAAGGAGAGTATTGATAAAGCAAATATTTTTACAATATATTTAAGAAATTTGAAGAATTTATTTGATTTTAGAATAGAATTTTAACTTTTTTTAAAAATTTTGAAAATTTAAATAATTAATGTTGTATATAGTTAGTAGAGGAGCAATAGCTTCTTTTTTTATGACTAAATATGTCGAATGAATATTTTATCTAGTTTTGTCGAAAAGCAACATTGCTTATTATAAAAGTGATAAATTTATAGGGAGGTGAAAAGTATGCTTAAAACTAACATGGAATTTAGTAAGGGGATTCTTTTTGTGAGAATAAGGGGTGATTTAAATATTAATACTGTTAAAGTATTAGATCTAAAAGACTTTAAATTCATTGTCTTAAATATAGACAATATGTATTCTATAGATAGTTATTGTATCAAGTATTTGAATAGTATTTATAAGAAGTTTAAAAGTACTAAAGGTAAGATTATTCTTTGTGATAAATATAATATCTCTAAGAAGTTATTAAGGGGTATTCCTCGAATAGATAGAGAATATGATGCTTATGAGTTATTTGAAAGGATGATTTAAGATTGAATAAATATGAAGATATTATTTCTTCTTGTAGTAATTTGATATATGGAATTATTAATAATTATTTTAAAGGATATAGTACGGAAGACTTATATCAAGTTGGAGTGATTGGACTTATGAAGGCATATGATAAGTATAAAAAAGATAAAAGCGTAAAGTTTTCAACTTATGCCTATAAATGGATATATGGAGAAATATACTCCTATGTTAACACCAGTAGACCACTTAAGATAAGTAGTGAGAGTATTAAAATTTATCAAAGAATAATTAAAGCTAGAAATAGATTGTGTCAAATACTAATGCGAGAACCGACAAATATGGAGATTGCACTTGCTACTGATATGCATCCTTTTGATGTTGAATCAATATTAAATGCAATGGAGAATATTGATAGCTTAGATCGAATTATTAATGATGATGGTAAGGAGATTTCGCTTATTGATACTATCAGTGACAAAAGAGATTATGATAAAATGGATTATTTGTATTTAAAAGAAGAGATTAATAATTTATCTCCTCTTGAAAGGAAACTTATCTATTTACGTTTTTTTGAGGATAAGACTCAAAGCGAGGTATCTAAATTACTTGGTACTCATCAGGTTGATGTCTCAAGGACAGAGAAGAAGGTCTTAAAAAGGATAAGAAATAATTACCAAAATGTGGCATAAATAAGCATAAAATATAGAAATGTAACCAAATGGTTTACATAAAAATATTCTATTTTGTGAGACAATGAATTTAAGGTGATGTACGATGAACAAGAGAATATCAAAGCATTATGATGTATATGAATTAATCGCAAAAAATATTAAGTATTATCGAAAAGAGAAGAAAATGACGCAAGCAGAACTTGCTGAAAAGACTGAATATTCGCATGAATTTATAAGAAGAATAGAGGCTCCGAATAGTAAAAAGAACTTCTCTTTAGAGGCAGTAAGTAACATTGCTTATGCACTCGATATTGATATAGAATTATTATTTAGCAAAAGAATACTTGACGATAACAAAAAAGAGTAGCAGAAAAATAGCTGCTATTTTTTTTAATCATTAATATTTTTCTTTTTAATAGTAGACTTTAATTAAATAGTTTAGTATAATTAATATGGTGATTTAAGTGGAATATCAATCAGAAGAACAACTATATAAAGCACTAGATGCTGCTTTTAAAGTTAAGTTAAGATTAATAAAAAAAGAATATCCTTATATTAAAAAGATAAATATATGGAATTATTTAAAAATAAACAAATGGGCTAAAGCTTTTAATCTAACTATATCAGAAATGGTTAATGATATAATTTGCATTGATATAAAAAAAGTAGACTTATACACTAAAAATTTAATGAAAGTAGAGGAAAAATAAATGAAAACAGTTTTAATTATATTAGGTGTAATTTTTGTAATGTGTGTTGTCTTATTATTGATATTAAAAAATAATAAACTGAAAGTAGCAGTAGGAAGCCTTCTTTTATTAATAGTAATGTTTGTAAGTGGATATTTTTGCATACCTATCTTTAAAAATATAAATTATGGCTTAGATCTTCAAGGAGGTTTTGAAGTTTTATATGAAATAGAACCCCTAGAAAAAGATAGTAAGTTAACTTATGATATGGTTTATAATACTTATAAAGCAATTTTAAAGAGAGTAGATATATTAGGTGTAAATGAGCCAGAGATTGCTATTGAAGATGATAATAGAATACGTATTGCTTTGGCGGGAGTTACTAATGAAGATGAAGCAAGAGATGTGATATCTTCGACTGCATCTTTATCATTTAGAGATGCTAACGATAATTTACTTATGACTGCTGATGTATTAGGAGGAAGTGTTAAGGTAAGTCAGGATCAATATGGACGTCCTGCTGTTAGTCTTCCAATTAAGGATAAAGATACATTTTATGAAGTTACAAGTAAAGTTAAGGATATGACAAATAATGTTATAGTTATTTGGCTTGATTATAATCCTGAAGTTGATTCTTACTATAAGGAAAAAGATAAATGTGGTTCCTTGTCATCATCAAGATGTTTAAGTGCTGCTAGAGTAGAAAGTGCTTTCTCATCAGATGTAATTATTTCTGGAAATTTCACTACTGAAGAAGCAAAATCTTTAGTAGAACTTATTAATTCAGGTTCTCTTCCAACTAAATTAAATGAAATATCTTCACATACTGTTGAAGCTTCATATGGAGAAAATTCTCTATCTAAGACTTTAATAGCGGGAGTAATTGGATTATCTTTAGTATTTTTAACTTTGATCGTACTTTATCGTTTTAGTGGTTTAATTGCTTCAGCTGCACTATCATTATACACGATGCTATCATTCTTAGTTTTTTATCTAATTAATGGTACACTTACTCTTCCTGGCATAGCAGCAATGCTACTAGGTATTGGTATGGCTGTGGACGCTAGCGTAATATCTTTTGAGAGAATAAAAGATCAGTTAAAGATTGGTAACCAACTTAAAGAGGCTGTAGCTCTAGGTAATAAGGACAGTTTGTCTAGTATTATTGACGCTAATATTACGACATTTATTGTTGCAATAATTCTCTTTATATTTGGTCAGTCTAGCGTAAAAGGTTTTGCTACTATGCTTATTATAAATATTGTATTGACAATTTTAATACTTGTATTTTTAGCTAAAAACATTACCTTATTATTTGCTAAAAGTGATGTATTTAATGGACATTCGTTATTTTTTATTGGTTTACCTAAGAAAAAGATTATACCTGCTAAAGAGATTAGAGTACCTTTTAAGAAAATTGATTTTGTAAAGGGTAGGAAACTTCTTTTAATTGGTGTAACTTCTATTATTGTTCTTGGAACATTCTATACTGTATTTAAAGGATATAATTTTGCTGTTGATTTTACTGGAGGAACTAATATTACAATTAATACGAGTAAAAATGTTAGCTTAGATAATTATAATATTATTAAAAGGAAGAAAGGAAAAGACACTCAAAGTATTGTAATTTCTGAAAAATTAGATAAAGAGGAAATAAAAGAATTAACGAATACACTTGAAGAAAAATATCATGCTGAATCAGATATTTATGTGGTATCTGATATGGTTAAAACAGAACTTATTAAGAATGCTATTATTGCTTTATTAATTGCTATTCTTGGTATTATTGTTTACGTAAGCTTAAGATTTAAATTTAATTATGCAATATCAGGTATAATTGCTCTTTTACATGATATACTTATAACAATTATCTTCTTTGGAATATTTAAGATAGAGATTAATAGTATTTTTATAGCGGCTATTCTGACTATTATTGGTTATTCGATTAATGATACTATTGTTACCTTTGATATGATTAGAAAAAATTATAATAAGAAGGTTAACAAAGAAGAATTAAAGAATGTTGTAAATAATTCAGTTCGACTTACTTTATTTAGATCAATTATAACTACTCTTACTACTATTATGCCAGTAATATCTCTTATTATATTTGGGGCTAATGAAATTATTAACTTTAATATTGCATTATTAGTAGGTTTTATTGCCGGATTATTTTCTTCAATATTTATTTCTAACAATTTATGGCTTTTACTAGAGGAACATAATATAAAGAAACCAAAAAAAGAAAAGAAAAGCGAAGAAGCAGAAGAAATACGAATTAAGGGTATTAACTGCTAAAAGGATTGGTGTTTTAAATGAATAATGGAACTATTGATTTGACAATCGATGATTTAATTAATAAGTTTAAGACTTATAATGATAATCCTGAAGATATTGATTTAATAAAAAGAGCTTATGATTATGCTGAGAAAAAACATTTTGGTCAGAAGAGAATATCTGGTGATGATTATATTCTCCATCCATTAAATGTTGCCTTAATTTTGACAGAAATAAATGCTGATGCTCCCTGTATGGCTGCTGCACTTCTTCACGATACTATTGAAGATTGCGATTCTTCAAAAGAAGAAATAGAGAAGTTATTTGGGAAAGAAGTGGCATTACTAGTAGATGGTGTAACAAAAATTAATCGTCTTAATTTTACTTCTGATTCTGAAGCATCAGCAGCTTATCAGAGAAAGATACTTGTAGGATTATCGGAAGATGTTAGGGTGATTATTATTAAACTTGCTGATCGTCTTCATAATATGCGTACTATTAGTGTTTTATCAGAGGAAAAGCAAAAAAGAAAGGCAAAAGAAACTTTAGAGATACTTACACCAGTTGCGCATAGACTTGGAATATATAAGATTAAAAGTGAGCTAGAGGATTTATCGCTTCGTTATTTAAAGCCAAATGCATATTTTGATATTGTTGAGAAATTAAATCAAAAGAAGACTGAAAGAGACGATATAATTAAAGAAATGATGGATGAAGTTTCAACGTTACTTAATGGTCATGGTATTTCTCATGAAATAAAAGGTCGCAGTAAAAGTATATATAGTATTTATAATAAATTATCTAAGGGGAAATCATTTAATGATATATATGATATTCTTGCTATGCGAATATATGTTGATACTGAAGAAGAATGTTACTTAGTACTAGGTCTTATTCATTCTAAATATAAACCTGTACCAAAAAGATTTAAAGATTATATAGCTATGCCTAAAACAAATTTATATCAGTCACTTCATACAACCGTGTTTGGTCTTGATGGGGAATTATTTGAAATACAAATTAGAACTTATGAAATGGATAGGATAGCTGAATATGGTATTGCTTCTCATTGGTCTTATAAGGAAAATAAGGATGCCAATCTAAAAGATGCTATGGAAGAGAAATTACAAATATTTAGAAGCATTATTGAATTAAATGAAGATACTCCTAATAGTGAAGAATTTATTACTTCTGTAAAAAATGATATCTTAACTGATGATGTTATTTATGTTTATACTCCTAAAGGAGATGTAATTGAATTACCAAAAGGATCTACTCCAGTTGATTTTGCTTATAAAGTACATAGTGAAGTTGGAGATCGTATAGTGGGAGCTATTGTAAATGATGTTATTGTTCCTCTAGATTATCATTTAAATACAGGTGATATTATAAAAGTAAATACTAGTAAAGCATCTAAACCTAATAAAGACTGGCTTAAGTTTGTAGCTACTTCTGGCGCAAAAAATAAAATTAGAGCTTATTATAGTAGATTGGAAAAGGATGAAAATATTGAAAAGGGTAGTGTTCTCTTTGAAGATGAACTTCGAAAAGAAGATATTAATCCAAGTGATTTTTTAACTAATAAAAATATTGATATTATTTTAAATGAATTAAAATTAAATAATATTGATGATTTATATATGCTTATTGCACTAGGAAAATATACTCCTCTTAGTATTATAAAAATAATATATAAAGAGGAAGATAATAAGGAAGATCCTGCTAAAAGGATTAATGAAGGAAAACATAATGTTGATATTACCACTAATAATGATGTTTTAGTTGAAGGAATATCAAATATTAAAACAACCTTTAGTTCGTGTTGTAAACCTGTATATGGAGATTCTATTATTGGTTATATAACGAAGGGTAGTGGTATAACTATTCATAGAACTACTTGTAAAAATATTATTGATATTGATGAAAGACTTATTAATGTTAAATGGAATAATACTGGTAAAAAATATCCTTCTGATATACTAGTTTATACTTGTGCTTATGATAATTTACTTGATATTATTACTAAAGCAACTGCTTTAAGTATCATTATTGATAGTATTACTACAATTAATAAAAGTGATAATAAAGTGTATCGAATGACTGTTTTAGTAGAAGATAAAGACAAATTAGAAAAATTCATGAATGAACTTATGAATCTTAAGTTTATTAAGAAAGTAGAAAGAGAGATTAATTAATGAGAGTATTAGTTCAAAGAGTTAATTATGCTAAAGTTGAAGTAGACGGTAAAATAGTAGGCAGTATTCAAAAAGGTCTTTTACTATTTGTGGGTTTTACTAATGGAGATTCTTCTAAAGAAATTGATTGGATGATTAATCGTATTATCAATTTAAGAATATATGAAGATGAAAATGGTGTAATGAATAAAAGTTTAAATGAAGTAGGAGGAAGTATTCTTTCAGTCAGTCAGTTTACATTATATGCCGATGCTTCAAAAGGAAATAGACCATCATATATAAAAGCCATGCCAGGAGAGCAATCAATTAAATTATATGATGAATTTAATACTAAATTAAAAGAAAAGAATATACACACAGAAACAGGCATTTTTGGCGCTGATATGAAGGTTAGTCTATTGAATGATGGACCTATTTCTATAATCTTAGAAAAATAGTCAATTATTGATGATTTTTATCTATTTATAGAATTTCTTTTCTTTATTATATTTTTTCAAAATAATAATATTTTGAATTGACACAAATATATATAAATTATATAATAAATATGAACGAAAAAAATTTCTATAGCTATTAGTGACAAATAGTAAAAAAAATAGAACGGCTAAGTACCGATAAATACTTACTCAAGAGCACGTTAAGTGAAATAAGGTGGCACCGCGGGATATATCTCGTCCTTATATATTTCTTTAATGTGCTTTTATTTATAGAAAGAAGGAAGAAAAATGAA
>CAMVMQ010000011.1 GCA_947168625.1 uncultured Caryophanales bacterium | reverse complement strand
TTTTTTTTATAACCATACACCATATATTAAAGCTAACATACATAGAATAAAACCAACAATCCAGAATAACTTAACAATATCATTTTCTCTCCAACCAAGTCTCTCAAAATGATGATGAATCGGAGTCATTAAGAATACTTTCTTTTTAAATAATACAACAGAACTAATTTGAATAATAACAGTAAGTGTTTCAATAACAAATACTCCTCCTATTAAAACAAGAGAAAGTTCATGAGAAGTAAGAATAGCTACAGTAGCCATCGTAGCACCAAGTGTCAAACTACCAGTATCACCCATAAATACTTTAGCAGGATTACTATTATAAACAAGAAAGCCCATTAAAGATCCTACTAAAACAAAACAGAAAATACCAATATCCGAATTACCTTCAATCCACCAACTACCCATAGCAATTAGAGCAAAAGCTAAAAACGATATTGCCGATAACCCACCTGCTAAACCGTCTAATCCATCAGTTAAATTAACAGCATTTGAAGATCCTACCAAAAGAAATAAAATAAATACTCCATAAAACCAGCCAAGATTCCAATCAATACCTAAAGCTGATATTCGAAGATATGAATCTCCATCAGTAAATTGCCTAAATAAGACATAAAAGACCACTGCTACAATAAGCTGAAGAAATAATTTCTGAAATTGAGTAAGTCCTTTATTAGTCTTTCTTTTTAAACTAATAAAATCATCTAAAAAACCTATTAATGCATATGATAAAAATACAAAAAGAACTATCACTAAATTAACAGAATAATTAATTTTACCAGTAACAAGTAAAAACAAAATAATTAATACCGTTGGGACAATAAAAATAATTCCTCCCATGGTTGGTGTTCCAGCTTTACCCTTATGAGCTTCAACATAAATATTAATTCTCTGACCTGCTTTTAATTTTCTTAAAGAAGGTATCATAACTAATCCAAATAAAGCAGCTCCAATAAAGCCAAGCATTAAGGCAAGTAAAGATTTTGTAAGTGTAAGCATATATTACGCCTCCATTCCTATCTACTACCATTATATCACAACTTCTTTTAGGTAAACAACTTCTTTTTAATGACTTTACACTCTATCTACCAATTCTTTTTGTTCTAATCTTCATAACATCCCTATAATCAATTGAATCAATAAAATTATATGGATTAGAATTATCCTCTTCAGATATTAATTTATTAAATATCTCAATCAAACGATAATCAACATTAGTACTATCCATAATATTTAAAAAATCATAAAAATCCTTTACACTAATATCATTAACCTTACATCCAAATATAAAATTAAGTAAAATAATATTATAACAATACAAATCTGTATTTTGATTTATAATATAATCTCCAACCCTATTGTTAGATTTATCTTCCATATATTTATTAACACCAGCTCTGCTAAATAAAGCAAATGGATTAATATATTTAGATACTGGTGATTTATTTCCGTTTATCTTAATACTATCAATATCGCATACCATAAGATTTCCCTGCAAATCAACAAGAAAATTATCTTCATGCAAATCACCTATATAAAAATCTTTAAGATGAGTACTCTTTCTAATCCAATTCATTTCTTCTAAAATAATCCCAATTTTCTTCAAATAACTCTTCTTTTTCTCAAAAGATAAATTATCATCGTCAAGTGTTTTTTTAAGATTAAAATTATTAATATATTGTGATGCCCAATACTGAATAAAATTATCATACATGACAAAATATTTGGGCTTAATAAAATAATTAGGAATAATATGTGTATAGTTTTCGACACTTAAAAGTGTCCTTATTTTGTTATCATATTTATTCTTATCAAAAAAATATATCCTTTTAAGAACATCAATTTCTTTATTATTTTTAAATAGAAATATATCAGATTCCGAATTAGAAATATTATCTGGTAATCTTAAACTCTCTAAATTTTCAATATCATTATTAGATAAATATTTAATGTTCATAAATACCCCCTACAAACGACGAATATTATATCATAAAAAACTATTATAAGCAAATTATCCCAAATATAATCTAATTACCGAACCCTCAACTAATCTACTATCAGCATTTGGAGACTGATTTAGAACAGTATCCCCATTACCACTATATTCAATCGAAAAATTTTTTAAAAGGGATGTAGCTTCTTTTTTAGAAAGTCCAACAACATTTTGAACAGTATAAAATTTCTTATCATACCACTGATAATCTTTTTCAGTTCCTCCATCTTGCTTTTCAATATTAAGAGCAGTAATTATATCTTCCATAATATTTTTAACAACTGGTGCACTTACTGTTCCTCCATACTGAGTAATCCCTTTAGGATTATCTATTGCTAAATAAACAATTGCTTTTGGATCATTAGCGGGTAAAAAACCCATAAAAGAAACAATATAATTTCCTGTCATATACACTCCATTGTTAACTTTTTGAGCAGTTCCAGTTTTACCACCAACCCTATACCCATCAATATAAGCATTTCTCCCTGTACCTAAGGATACTACTGATTCTAAAGTCATTCTCACCTTTTCACTTGTTTCTTTAGTAATAATATTATCTCTTACAACATAAGGTTTCTTTTCTTCAATTATTTGACCAGTTTCATGTTCAACGATCCTTTTAACAATAAATGGTCTATATAGTGTTCCTCCATTAATTGAAGCACTAACTGCTGTTATTTGTTGAATAGCAGTAACACTAACTCCTTGACCAAAAGAAGTAGTAGCAAGTTCAACAGGTCCAACTCGCGATAAAGGAAACAATATTCCATTAGCTTCACCATTTAAATCAATACCAGTCTTTCTACCATAACCAAATTTATCAATATAATCAAATAAAGTCTTTGTACCTAATCTTCTTCCTAGTTCAACAAATCCCGGGTTCTCGGGAGCGGGATTTCTAGCTAAAAAAATAAGTTCGACATATTATTTAATTTTCAAATAAAACTTCTTTAACACTATCATCTTTAAAATATAGTTTGAGATTCATTTTATACCTATTATCCAACTTTGTAACAATAATTTTATCTATTAATAAATTTACAAAAGTATTTAAATTGTATTTAATATTCATAATATTCTCTATTTCTTTTTCAATTTCATAAATATTTGATGATATATCAATATCTTTTTTTATATTTTTTAATTTAGTATTTATTTTGTTTATATCTAATTCATTTTTAGTTAATTTATTTTTTAGTTCATCATTTGAAATAATTTTAGATAAATTTAAATTAATTAATTTATCTTTATGACTTATTAGTTCTTCAAGTCTTTTTTCTAAATCTATTTTTAATTTATTATTTGATATAATTAAAACCTCATTATAAAGTTTACTCATTTCATTCGTAATTTCTTTTATATACCTATCCATATAATTTTTTATTATATTTTCTAATAATTCATCTAGTTTTTTTTCCCTAATAATTGGAGATTCGCAAACTAGAACTCCTTCATTTTTATATTTCTTACACACCCAAGTAGGATTACTTCTTCTATTTGATCCTGCACATCTTATAAATATTTCATTATGTTTACTACAGTAGATCTTATATGTGTATCTAGATTCATCAATCACAGTTTGACTTGTAGTTATATGAGTATTTCTCATCTTATGTTTTTTTTCATAAATTAAATTTGCTTTATCCCATAACTCTTCAGATACTATTGGTTCAATTAAATCTGTTTTATAAATTATATGTTCTTCTTTGGGTACTTTTATTTTCTTATGTGTTTTATAACTTTCTACCTTTGTTAAGTTAGCTGTATAATAACCTTTATATCTAGGATTAGTAAGAAATTTTTTTAAGGTAGTTCCAGAATATACTTTCCCATTTTTATTCTTATAACCTTTTTTATATAAAATATCCGCTATCTTTTCAAAAGAATATTTACCTGTCACATATAGATTAAATAAAGTTTCAATAATAGGTCTTTCTTCTTCATTAATAATCATTTTTCCATCTTTTCTAAAATAACCTGTTAAATTACCACCAATAACTTTCCCATCTTTTATCATCCTTTTAATGCCAAATTTAACTCTTTCAGAAAGTTTTCTAACTTCATCTTGAGCAAGAGATGACATCAATGTTAACCTAAATTCACTATCAGGATATATTGTATTAATATTATCACTTATAAAAAATACAACTGTACCATTATTAAGTAATTCTTCAGTATATTTTATACTATCTATTACATTTCTGGAAAATCTAGATATTTCTTTTGTAACTATTAAATCAAGTTTACCAGTTTTAGAATCTTCAATCATTCTTAAAAAATTATTTCTATTTTTTATACTAGTTCCACTTATACCTTCATCAATATATTCTCCAACTAATTTCCAATTTTTATTTTCATTTATCATTTCTTTAAAATAATTAGATTGATTTTCAAGACTGTTTAATTGATCATCTTTATCAGTAGAAACTCTCGCATAATAACCAACATTTAAATTCATATCAAAAATGGTTTTACCAAGTAATAACTCACTTCTAGTTTTTACAATATTCATTTTCTTGTTCTTTCATTATTTTTTCATTTGCTAATTTAAATTCTTCAAATGTTATTTTACCTTTTTGATATAACTCTTTATTGATTATTAATTTTAGATCTTTTAATATTTTTTTCATACATACCTCCTTTTTAATTTTATTAAAAACATCAACAAATATGAAAAAAAATTAATTTTCAAGCCATTCAAAATCGACTATTTAAAAGTAGTATAATTGCTATATCCAAAAAGTTCATAAAAGCAAGAATTTTCCAAGCACTAAAAAAGACTCTTTCGAGCCTTTATGTTTTTAGGATTATTATTCAGTAGGTTCTGCTGTTAATGTTACTGTAAATGTTCCATTTACATCATTTACTTTTGGAACTTTTACTACACTTACTGTTACTGTTACATTTGTAGTAGCTCCACCATCATTTAATAATGTTGCTGTTGTTGGTGTTGCTGTTACATTAAAATATTCATCATTATTATTTGTTACTGCTGCTGTTATATTTGCTTTTATTCCATCTGATTCATTTATTACTGGAATAGTAAATGTTACTGTATCTCCAATTGTTGTTAAATTTGATACTGCTACATCTGCACTCATTTGATCATTTGCTATTGTTATGCTTGCTGTTTTATTTGTTTCTCCTGTTGTTGCTGTTACATGTTTTGCAGTATCAAAAGTTTGTGTGAAACTATCTACTGCTGCTTCTTCTGTATATGTCATATAATTTCCTGATGAAGTTAAATCATCAAAATGTACTTTAAAGTCCTCTTGTTGTCCACTTGCTTTTGCTGTTGCACTACCATTAATTAGTAAATTTACTCCTGATATTGCTGCATAACCTACTCCAAGAGTTATTACTGCTACTAATATTCCTAAAAATAATCTTCCTTCTTTTTTGTTCTTTCTTTTCATTTTATTCATTCCTTCTTTCTTTTAATTATTAATTTAAAATTGATTTATCTATTGTTATAACTGGGCGGACACCATGCCATTTGCCACCAGTATTTGCATCTCCGTAGTATATTTGATTTAGCCTATCAACGTACCAAATGTAATTACTCGATCCAGAAGAATTAACAGGAGTTGACGTCCAATAACCTTCTGTACTTGAATCATCTATATTACATCCACTACTTGTACAATCACTTGTATAATCATAAATCCACGCAAATCTACTTGACCCTTGACTATTTGTTGTTTTCGTTGTAGTTTTACTATCAATATAATACCAACTCATTGTAGGGCTAGATGCATCAAATTCTTCCTTTCCTGTAATAGTATTTATCTCATATATTGTTATAAGTCTTGGTGTTGTTTTCCAATCGTAAGATGTTACTAATGCATCTACAGTACTTTTTATTAATGAATTTTCATAATCTACATTTCCCCAAATTTTATTAAATGAAACAGTTGCCGTTGTATTATGATCCAAAATCATTTTATAACTATCTCCACTATCATCATATATATACCATTTCATACAGCCTGTTTTTATTTCTGTAGGTAAACCATTTTTTCCATTTTCAGTATAGTTTGCAATTACATCACTTTCTGTACATGTTTTTGTTAAATCAGTTGGATCTAGATATATTATTCCTTTATGCGTATCTCCTACTTGTGCAGCAACTAAGGTTGGACCACTTAAACCTGACTCACTAGCACCAGAATCTCCTCCTGATATTCCAATACCTTCTTCTACTGGTGTTGCTGTTAATGTTACTTTAAATGTTGCTTCTGCATCACTTACTTTAGGTTGTCCTACTAATTTAATTCTTACTGTTACTGTTGTTGTTTCATTTGATGTAATACGATTTTTTGCTACACTTTTTGTTATTTCAAAATAATCTGCCAAGTCATTTTCATCTGCTACTTCTAGTGATAGTGCTGCATCTATTCCTTCATCTGATTCATTTACTACAGTATAAGTAAAATCAACATATTCTCCTACTGTATCTAATGCACCTACTGCAAATGTTGCATGTGTATCATCTGTTACACTTGCACTCATTTCACTTACATTCATTGCACTTTCATCAGCATTATATCCTGATATTGTTATTGCATTTTCTTGTGCATTATCTATTGCTGTTTCACTTGCAATAGGTCTTACAAATCGAACACTAAAATTTCCGTTAGATTTTATGCTAGCACTACCATTTATTAGTAGATTTACTCCAGTTATTGCTGCATATCCTACTCCTAATGCTACTACTGCTATTAATAGTCCTAACATTATCTTTGAATTTTTCCTTCTTTTCATATAATTACTTCTCCTTTCACTTCTAAGGTACGCTACCTATCATAAATAATTATATCACATTTTTTTCAAAATTCGACATCATTTTTAAAATTCATTTGAAAAAGTATTTATAGTTTACACTTTTTTTAATTTTATTAATTACATGAATATATTCCAAAACTTGGATTAATTACGCATTGTTTACTATGTTCTATATCGTTTATAAATATTCCACCATCACTATCTGCTGCCAAAACTACATATGAATTAGCACATGTAAACTCCATTGTTCCAAAATTATCTTCTTCGCTACATTCACTTGGAGTATTGTTAATATTTCCACCAAAATATGAAGCTAAGATAGCCTTGTTATTACTATATTCATTTGTATCAACTGCTGTTATACATACTTCATTTGCATTAGCTGTTCCTGTTTTACAACCTTCAATTTTTACTACTTGATTGTTTGAATCAACAGTATATTTCATATAAGGTCCATTAATATTTTCATTTGTATTTTGATATTCATTAGGATTAATAGTTGAACCTATAGAAATATTTTTAGCGGTTATAGAATATACTGGAGTTACTGCCTCATTATTTTCTGATGTTTCTTCTTCACTTGCTGTTATTTTTATGTCTGATGTTACATTACTTATACTTAATACTCCATTATTATACTCATAATCCAAATCTCCTTCTACATCAATACTAGTTGGTGGATTAGAAAATTCTATATTAGAACTTTCTTCTTCTGCAATACTATTTATTAAATTAGTACTATCTATATTTACATACTGAATATTATGTACCTTACTAAATTTTATATTAATATAAGAGTTTAAAATATTATTTTCAATAGGTAGTTCTTTATATTTAAAAGTTATCGTTATTACTTTTTCAGTATCTGGTAAAAGTATTTTTCCTTTTTCTATGCCTGTTACCTCATATTCTATATTTTCATTATCATAAAATTTAGGCAAATTATCATGAATTGCATCTATATATTTAAATGAACTTTCTGTATCATTTTTTAAAGTTACCTCATAACTAATTGATGATGTAATATCATTCCCTAAAACAACTTTTGAATTAATAGTTGTATTATAATAATTATTAATTTTTGATTCTTCTAAATCAGCTAAAACGTCACTTTTATATTCTATATTTGTAATTTTTATATAATCAATCTTTTTTACGCCTGCATTTCCATTTAATTCTAAAGTGATATTATCAATTGCAGCAAATCCTATTCCTAGAAATACTGTTGAAATACTTAATAAAAATATAAATATGATCATCCTTTTCATAACATCACCCTTAAATAGAAAGTTTAATTTTTATTACTCAATTATTTATTTTCTTTAGTGTTCTTCTTAGTTGTCTTTTTTTGTGTTTGTTTCCTTGTTTTTTTCTTAGTTTCAGATGTTTTTTTTGTTTCAATTTTTATTGGTTTCATAGTAATTGTTTTATCAAGTTGTTCATATAGATTACCATCTTCATCTTTTGTTCCACGAATTGTATTTTTAAGATCAATTACTTTCATACTTCTTGTTTCTTCAATCTGCTTATCAATAAACTCTTCTGTATATTTTTTAGGTATTTTCTTATCAATATTATTTAAATCATAATCTGGGGCATCCATACCTTTTTTTCTTGCAATAATATCTACAACCCTTAAAGCATAAGCATATATTATTCCATTTGCTGCAGGTATAATAAAGAATGTACCATCTTTTGCTTCGTTTTCAAGCATTAATATTGGTGTTTTCAATGTATCCCTTATTTCTAACATATCATTGAATGTTTCTACTTTTATAACTTGACTAGCACCAATTTCATATTTACTACTTATTTTTTGAATATATCCTTGATAAGTATTTTGCAATTTTTTAATTTCTCTATCATATATATTTTTTATAGTTCTAGTTTTCTTATAAATACCTATTATGGCACCAATCTCAGTTAAAGCAACTAATATTTCTATTATACCTATAAGCAATAGATTAGAACAATTTATTGAACTCTTAATTAGTATTTTTCTATCCTTACTTTTGGTTAATTCATTACTTAAATCAATACCTGTTGTTCTCTTAGTTAAAGGCATTGAAAGTGATACCACTGCCTTTTTATTAACTTCTTCTATATCATTATTACCATAAGAATTAAGATCAATATACATACTAACAGTTAACTTGCTATCTGCATCTTTTAAACTATATGTATTTTTAAAATTATTAATTAAATCATTATATTTATTGTAATCAATATTTACAGACTCATTAATATTCGTAGTACCATTTCCAGTTAGCATATTTGATTCAAAAATAACATCATTTTCCTCATATATTTTTTCTTTATCCTCATTATCTAATACTCTAACATTAGCAACAATTTTATATTTGTAATTATAGTTAATATTTTTTTCATAAAATGAAATATTATATTTAAAATCTGCTTTTATATAATCTATTAAACTAGCAATGTATTTATTATTTTGTGTTGATGTACCTTCATTAAAGAAATTATTATCTTTATATATTACTTTGTAGTTTAAATTACTATCTTCTGTATAATTTACATAACGAGGCGAAGAAAGATTAAAATATCTATAAAATAAAATTAATCCACTAATCATTAATAATATTGCTGATATTAACAATGAACACATTACATACTTTCTTTTATTTAACATTATACCACCTCTTTATCTTTCAAACATTTCATGTAACCATATCGTCGGTAATCCAATATCCTCTATCCTATTTACCACTCTACCATATAATTCTTTTTCAGTTACATATCCTTCATCTTCTTGTAAATTACTATCCCCTTTTGTATATAACCTGTACTCCCCATTTTTTTGCTTTTTGTCAATTACTCTATGAACAACTTTTATGTCATTTTTAGTGAACACTATTATATCTCCTTTTTCAACATCATCAATATCAATATCCTTACTAAATATTATGACATCACCTTTGTTAATTGTGCCGGTCATAGATCCACTTCCAATAACAAGTGCTCCATATCTAAATAAACAAGATATAAGACCAATATATACAACTAACAAAACAAATAATATTGATGAAGCAATTTTTACAAGTTTATTTTCTTTTATTTCAACAATTTCTCCATCTTCGCCATAAAAACTTTCAAGCAAATAGTAAATTAAAAAAGGAAAAACCATTCTATAAAATGACAAAAAGAATATATATATATCAGGTGATACTGGAATAATATACACATATAATACTGTTAATAATCTATATACAATATTAGGTTTTACTCCATATCTTTTTGCTATGTAGTTATATAGCAAGTTACTAGATATTGATGCAAATAATACATAACCAATAACTAACATTAGATTATCAACTGAATTAAATTTATAAATATTTGTATATATCAATAAGTCAATTATTATTTGAATTATATAATTAAGCAAAGCAGATAATTTACTATCATAATTAATAAACTTATTTCTAATTTGTTCACTTGATATAATTATTATCGCTATGGGAATTATGTATTTTATAACTGTATCAAAACTAAATTTTATAGTTGATTTATAAAATCCAGCATATATTCCTATAGTATAGAGCAATGCTATATATATAAATCCTAACAAAGTTACAAGTTTAAATGCTTCTTTTTTTTTAATACTTAACATTCTTGTTTTATTTAACAATAGTTTTGTAACCACAGCATATACTAAGAGAAATATTGCTAAAATAAATCTTCTGTTTGAATTTGGTAAGAAAACAAGAGCATATGATAATATAAGCAAAAGTATTAATTC
Organism: uncultured Caryophanales bacterium; assembly: GCA_947168625.1. Classification (GTDB taxonomy): domain Bacteria; phylum Bacillota_I; class Bacilli_A; order RF39; family UBA660; genus CAG-302. The sequence goes on along the minus strand of CAMVMQ010000011.1, from coordinate 6,691 downwards.
TAACACATAAGCCTTATTATTTTTCATATACTCTCACTTCCCTTTTATTCTTTTTTACACTTTTTCTAATTATATTAACTACATGAATATATTCCAAAACTTGGATTAATTACACATTGTTTACTATGTTCTTTATCCATTATCCATATTCCACCATCATCATCTGCTGCTAAAACTACATATGAATTAGAGCAAGTAAACTCCATTGTTCCATCATTATCTGCTTCACTACATTCACTTGGAATATTACTCATGCTTCCGCCAAAATATGAAGCTAAAATTTCCTTATTATTACTATATTCATTAGTATCAACTGCAGTTATACATACTTCATTTGCATTTGCTGTTCCTGTTTTACAACCTTCAATTCCTACTACCTGATTATTTGAATCAACACTAAGTTTCATATAAGGACCAACAATAGTTTCATTTGTATTTTCATATTTACTTGGATCAATAGTTGAACCTATTTTAGCGCCACCAGATATAGAATATACTGGAGTTATTGCCTCGTTGTTTTCTGATGTTTCTTCTGAGTTATCTACCGGTGTTGATGTTAGAGTTATTTTAAATGTTCCTTCTACATCATTTACTTTTGGTTGTCCTATTAATTTAACTCTTACTGTTACTGTTGTTGTTTCATTTGATGCTATTTTGTTTTTACCTACACTTTTTGTTATTTCAAAATAATCTGCCAAGTCATTTTCATCTGCTACTTCTAGTGATAATGCTGCATCTATTCCTTCATCTGATTCATTTACTACTATATAAGTAAAATCTACGTATTCACCTACTTCATCTAATGCTCCTACTGCAAATGTTGCATGAGTATCGTCTGTTACACTTGCACTCATCTCACTTACATCCATAGCACTTTCATCTGCATTATGTCCTGATATTGTTATCGCATTTTGTACTGGATTATCTATTGCTGTTTCGTTTGCATTATTTTTTACAAACCTTACAACAAAATTACCGTCACTTGATTTTACTGTAGCACTACCATTTATTAATAGATTTACTCCTGTTATTGCTGCATATCCTATTCCTAAACCTATTATTGCAATTAATAGTCCTAGCATTATCTTTGAATTTTTTCTTCTATTCATTATTTCTCCTCCTCTAATTTTAAATTCAAAAAAATTTTAAATTGCATTACTCTTAAGAATCATCTTCACCTATATAAATCAGCACACTTCCACCTCACTCCTAGATACCATAACCTATCTTAAATTATTATATCATATTTTTTTCAAAATTCGACATTGTTTTTTAATTTTTTAATCATACCGTTAATTTTCATTTGGGTTTCAGTTTTGAGTTTAAAAGATGAAATAAGTATGATTATAGCTTATAAACTTTTAAAAAATTATTGATTATAATAAGAAATACAAATAAAATACAGCTTAATTTGTTATTAACAAATTAATCAAATATTTCTGATTTTATAACACTTAAATATTATAAAAAAATAGAAATAAGTTTGAATAACTGACATATGCAAGTTATTTTTATCATACAATAATTTATGTTTTTTACATAACTTTTAAAAGGCTTATTTCATTTATTATACACTTTTACTGAAATAAGTCTGGTAATTTAATCTTTTTTATTAAAACTGAATTTACTTTAAAAATTTGTGATTTTTTAATCATAAAAAACAATTAAAATCACTCAGAATAATACAATTCAATAAAATTATTTTTAAGATCTATTGGATTAAATTTAGATAGCTCGTAACTTTTTATAATATAAGGCATAATAACTTCTATATCATTTTCATTTAATACCTTAAAATATCTACATAAAGGCTCATAGTTTGTTCTACCAACAATATTAAGAATATTGTTATCATCATCAACATTTAATAGTCTAATATAGATACCATATTTCTTTTTTGACAATATAGTAAAGTTTCTCTTATTTCTAAACATTAAACCTTTATTAGTAGTATGAGATGTAACACTAGAACTAATTGCATTAATTTTAATTGAAAGAGCATTAAATAATTCATCTATTGGATTGGTTTTTGATTCTGTTAGAAAAAAATATAATTCTTTACATAATTTAATTATATAGGGTAATTCTTCTAAGTTATTTATCTTAACAAAATAACATAGGCTAGAATTTTCATATCCCTTTCTTATTAACAATTTATTCTTATAATCAAATTGTTTTATATCTTTGTAAAATGATATTAAAATATCAGATTGATTTACTTGAACTTCAATTATTTTTTTATTAAGTTTATATACCACATTTTTTATTAAATAATTTCTTATAATATCATTACTTATATCTAAAATTTGTTTATCAAATTCATCAAATAAATTTTTAGCAATTTCTTTTTTATTATAAATTATGTTTTCATAACAACTTGTATCTACATTTAATATTTTTGTTTTTCTTTCAGATGATTCAGTATCAATATTAGATATAACATCAATATTATTAGTCATATCAATCCTCTCATTATTTGAATATTGAACTCCATCATATATTAAATTATATGTAGAACATACCTCTAGTCTGGTAGAGTAATTTATATTATTTGCAAGTTTTTCTTCAAATTCAAATATGTTCCTGTATTTATTCCAAGATTACAAGAGTTCTGAACCACCTCTAAAAAAGTCTGACTACCATGACCACCATGTTTCCAACATTTAATTCTTGCTCCATCAACATTAACAGAACCACCATCATAAAAAGTATCTTTAAATAAATCAACAACACCTTCATTAACAGCAGAACTTAATGTTAATATTTTAAAAGTACTACCAGGTTCATAACTTGCCCATATTGCCATATTACGATTAATTGTTTCAATATTATAATCACTATAATTATTTGGATTAAAATTAGGTCTAGAACTCATTGCTAGTATTTCTCCACTATTAGGATCCATAACAATAGCCCATGCGCCCTCTGGATTATACTTAATACTAACATTATCAAGTTCTCTCTCAACAGCAGATTGAATATCATAATTAACAGTCAAATAAATGTCCAATCCATCTTCAGGTTCAACATATACAGAACTTCTATCTAAAGTATTACCTTTAGCATCTGAATAATACTGAATAGAACCATATTCACCGGTTAAATATTTATCATACTCTAGTTCTAATCCACTAAGTCCCTGATTATCAATTCCAACATAGCCAAGTACATGCGAAAGCATCTCATCTTGTGGATAATATCTTTTTGATTCCTTAAGTAGATATACACCATCTAAGTGAAGATTTTCTATTTTGTCAGCTACTTCATAGGAAAGCCTTCTCCCTTCTGGATGAACTCTCTCCATCATTGATTTTTTATAAACATGTTTCTCTATTACTTCTTTACTAGTTCCAAGTATTTCACTAATCTTATCCACAACTAACTGTTTATTCTTAATCTGATTAGGAATAAATACCAGTGAAGTAGTCGTAAGATTACCCGCAACTATTTCTCCATCAACAGTATAAATCTTCCCCCTATCAGCCTCAATAGGAAGATTTCTACTCCATACTCCATTAGCAAGTTTATTTAGTTTATCATAACTAATTACTTCAATATAAAAAACTTTCCCTATAATAACAATAAAACAAAAAATAACTACTAATAAAACAATTCTAATTCTCTTATGTATACCTTTACTAAACATATTTATCCACCCATTAATAAATATGATAAAATCATAAAAATTATCATACCATCTTGAAAAAAACATATATTTCTGATATATTATTAAATAGAAAGGAGTATAAATAATGAGTGAAGAACAACTATTTAACAATGTATTAAATAAAAACGCTGAATTTTTTGATAATCTAACAGGAGGATTATTAATATTTGTAGGAATATTATTCCTAATCCTTATAGCAGCATTAGTAGTAATCATAATTGGTGAAGTAAAACTATTCAAAAAAGCTGGAAAACCAGGATGGGCTGCTATCGTACCATTCTATAGCACTTATGTATTGGTAGAAATTGCTGGATTAAATTGGTGGTATTTCTTAATAGCAATATCTGGAACAATCGTTAGTTTATTAGGAATAGACGGATTAGGAACAGTTACATTACTAGCAGCAAGAGCAGCAAACTTCTTTATCTTCTATAACTTAGGAAAGAAATTTAAAAAAGATCCAACTACCTATGGAATACTAGGATTATTCTTCTATGGCATCATAGCAGCAATTCTAGGTTATTCAAAAAATATGCAATATGATAGTTCAGTAGAAGTTTCTCCAAACGGACCAATCGATGATAAAAAAGGTAACACTACTAAAACAGCAGAACCAGAAAGATTCTGCTTAGGTTGTGGAAAAAAACTAAAACCTGGTGTACAATTTTGTGAAAACTGTGGAAAAAAAGTAGAATAAAAGGAATCAACTGATTCCTTCTTTTTTTATCCATTATAAGTTGCATTCTTATCAAACGCTAGTATTGGTAAACAAATTCCACTAAAGAATACACTAAGTACACCAAATCCAGTTGATTTACCAAACTTATGAGCTAGTTCTATATATATTTTAAATATAGCATAAATATTAGCAAAAGGTATGATAAGTAATACTAAATACCAAAGCGGTAAGCCTGCTACTTGAATAAAAACAATAATATTATAAATAGGTACAATCGAAGCCCATCCTGGTTTTCCAGCCTTCTTAAATATTATCCATAAACTAACAATAGCAAGAATTCCTACTATTAAACCAATTACTATAGAACTGGTAGGCATAGTATAACTACTACTATAATTAGTTGTAGTATAATAATCGTACATAATTCTTCCTCCTTTCCTCAAATATTTGGTAAGATATAATTCCTATCCTAAATTAATTTTATCATAAAGAATAAAAAAAAGAAACTATTTTACTAGTTTTCTTTTTATTATCCATTAATTTGTTTAGCTACTTCGTCAGCAAAGTTTTCTTCTCTCTTTTCCATACCTTCACCAACTTCATATCTTACGAAAGATAATACTTTCATACCTTTACTTTCAACATATTTAGATACTTTCATCTTATTTTCTTTAACAAATCCTTGTTCAAGTAAACATACTTCTTCATAGAATTTACCAAGTCTTCCATTAACAATCATAGGAAGTTTATTAGCATCTAATCCTTCATTTTCAGCTTGTTCTGTAAGAATAGCTCTTTCTTTTTCCACTCTTTCTTCTGGAACAGAATCTTTATCTAAATATAGTGGTCTCATCGCAGCAATTTGCATTGCTACATCTTTAGCAACTTCTGTATCAGTTCCTTCAAGAATAGCCAAAGTAACAATCTTACCACCCATATGAGAATAAGTACCAAATACTTCAGTATCATTCTTTTCAACTAACTCAAATCTTCTAAAAGATAATTTCTCACCAATAGTAGCAGTCTTCTCAGTAATTAATTCTTCTATCTTTTTACCATCAATAACTAATTCATTAGCTTCCTCAATTGTTTTAACATCACTATTTAAAACAGCATTAGCAATATTATCAACAAGAGATACAAATTCAGGATTTTTAGCAACAAAGTCAGTCTCTGAATTAACTTCAATAATTACAGCCTTATTACCATTTATCTTACAAGTAGCAAGACCTTCCGCAGCAATTCTAGATTGCTTTTTAGCAGCTTTACTTATACCTTTTTCTCTAAGCCAAGTAATAGCTTCTTCCATATTACCATTAGTTTCTGTAAGAGCCTTCTTACAATCTAGCATACCTGCTCCAGTTTGTTCTCTAAGCTCTTTTACCATATTAGCAGTAATCATTATTATCCCTCCTTATTTTAAACTTTCAATTAATTCATCTTTTTTCATCTTAGAGTAACCTTTAATTTCTTTCTTCTTAGCAAGGTCTCTAAGTTCTGCTACTGTTAAAATATTTAAGTCAAGTTCTAATTCTGGCTTTTCTTCTTCCTTAACTTCTTCTTTAACTGTAGTCTCTTCTTTTACTTCTTTTTTATCTTTCTTAACAAAAGATTTTTCTTTAGAAGTCTTCTTATCATCTTCACTTACATAATCAACAATTGTACCACCATTTGCTTCAATAATAGCATTAGTTAAAGCACCAAGAACTACTTTAATACTTCTTACAGCATCATCATTCGCAGGAAGTACATAATCAACATCATCTGGATCACAGTTAGTGTCAATTAAACCAAATACAGGAATATTAAGTTTTCTAGCTTCTCTTATTGCATTATATTCTTTAGTAGAATCAACAATAATAACAGCTTGTGGTAATTTAGTCATTTCTCTAATACCACATAAATTTTTATTTAACTTTTCATATTCCTTTTTAAGTCCAACAACTTCTTTCTTAGGAAGTTTATCAAAAGTACCATCTTTTTCCATATTCTCAATTTCTTCAAGACGATTAACTCTTCTTCTAATAGTTCTAAAGTTAGTAAGAGTACCACCTAACCATCTTTCAGTCATATAGTACATATTACTTCTTTCTGCTTCCTCTTTACATACTTCTTGTGCTTGCTTCTTAGTACCAACATAAAGTACTTTTCCACCTTCACTAGCAATCTTATTAAGTGCTACGTAAGCTTCCTCCATCTTTTCAACTGTCTTTTGTAAGTCAATGATATAAATATCATCTCTAGAGTTATAAATATACTCTTTCATTTTAGGATTCCATCTTTTAGTCTGATGACCAAAGTGTGCACCTGCTTCTAACAAATAGCTTTTAGATACTACTGTCATA
>CAMVMQ010000010.1 GCA_947168625.1 uncultured Caryophanales bacterium | reverse complement strand
TATGAAAGAACTTGGTGATGGGTATTCTTTTATAGATAGTGAATATAAAATTAAAATAGGAGACAGATTTAACTATATTGATATATTAATTAATTATTTAATATAGATTTTTTCTAAAAAAAATAGTACAATATCTCTGGAGTTGATCTATATGAAAAAAGTTGTTTTGGTAACGGGCTCTTCAAGTGGAATAGGAAGAGAACTAGTAAGAAGTTTAGCTAGTAACTATGAAGTAATAATTCATTATCATAATAATTATGATAGTGCTATAGCATTAAAAGAAGAGATAGATACTAAATATAATACTAATGCTTTAATGGTAAAGTGTGATTTATCTAAAGAAGAAGAAATAAATGATATGCTAAATACTATTTATGATAGATATAATAATATTGATATCTTAATAAACAATGCTGCAGTAGCAATTGATACTACTTTTGAAGATAAAACGAAAGAGAACTTTATGAAGACTTTGGAAATAAATTTAGTTGCTCCTTTTCTAATTAGTAAGAAGGTAGGATTAAAGATGAAAGATAATAAAAGTGGGGTAATAATTAATATTGGTTCCACTAATGGTATTGATACTATGTATCCAGAAAGTATAGATTATGATGCATCAAAGGCTGGACTTATTAATTTATCTAGTAATTTAGCTGATTTTCTAGCACCTTATGTTAGAGTGAATACTGTGTGTCCAGGATGGGTAAATACAGAAATGAATAAAGATATGGATGAAGAGTTTATAAAAAAAGAAAAAGGAAAAATATTACTAGAAAGATTTGGAGAGCCTGTTGAGATAGCTAATTTAGTAAATTATTTAGTAAGTGATGAGGCGAGTTATATAAATAATAGTGTAATAAGAATTGATGGTGGTAAGAAGTGCTAGATAAAATAGTTAGAAATTCAAAAGAAGAATTAAAAAATATTTTTGAAGGAATAGATGAAATAGAAGAATTTAATAGTAGAAAAATACTAGATGCTTTTATTCAAAATTGTGTTTCAGAAAGTGATTTTCATAGTGCTACTGGATATGGTTATAATGATATGGGAAGAGATAAAATTGAAAGTGTTTATGCTAGTATTTTCAGGGCTGAAGATGCCTTGGTTAGAACACAGTTTATTTCTGGGACTCATGCTATTAGTACTTGTTTATTTGCTCTATTAAGACCTGGAGATACTATGTTATCAATATGTGGTAAGCCATATGATACACTAGATTCAGTAATTGGTTTTAATAATAATCCTTCATCTTTAAAGGCATATAATGTAGATTATAAACAAATAGATTTAGTTGATAATGATTTTAATTATGAAGAAATAAAAAAAGTATTAAAAGTTAATAAAATTAAATTAATAGAAATTCAAAGAAGTAAAGGATATTCTACTAGAGAAAGCTTAAGTATTGAGAAAGTTGAGAGAGTTGTTAAAGAGATTAGAAGTGTTGATAAAGACGTTATTATTATGGTTGATAATTGCTACTGCGAACTAGTTAGTACTAGGGAGCCGATTGAAGTAGGCGTAGATGTATGTGTTGGGTCTTTAATCAAAAATTTAGGAGGAGCTATTGCTTCTAATGGAGGATATATTGTAGGTAGGAAAGATTTAATAGATTTATGTGCTGAAAGGCTTAATGTACCAGGAGAAGGTAAAGAAGTGGGACCATCCTTAAATCAAAATAAAATGATATTAGAAGGGTTATATTTTGCTCCAATGATTGTTTCTAATGCTTTAAAAACCGCTATCTATACATCTTATTTATTTGATAAACTTGGATATGAAGTTAGTCCTAAATATAATGAGACACGTGTAGATATTGTTCAAAGTATTATCTTTAAAGATGCTGATAAATTAATTAAGTATGTGACTGCTATTCAGTCTAATTCTAAGATTGATTCTAATGCTATGATTGTACCATCTGATATGCCGGGATATGATGATAAAATAATTATGGCTTCTGGTAGTTTTACTGAGGGTAGTTCTATTGAACTTTCTTGTGATGGACCAGTAAGAAGTCCTTATATTGCTTACCAACAAGGTTCAATTAGTTATAAGTATGGTAAAATTATCGTAACTAGAGCAATAGAACATTTAATTAAATAAATATGGTATATTAATAATTAATTATTTTTGTTTTAAAATATTATTGAATGTGGTATTATTATATTGAAAGGAGTAGAAAACAATGAATTACACAAATTATACCGGTCTTGTAATACTTATAATCTTTATTATAATTGTTCTTAGATCAATAAGGCAAGTAAATGAGTATGAGAGGGGAGTAAAGTTTAACTTTGGTAAGTTTTATAAAATTGTTAATCCAGGTTGGAGAATAGTATGGCCTATATTTCAATCAATGAAGAAAGTAGATGTTCGTACTAAGGCTGTTGATGTTCCAGAGCAGGATGCTATTACTAAAGATAATGTATCTATTAGAATAAATGCTGTTTTATATTACAATGTATTCAATGCTTCTAAGGCTATCTTGGCAGTAGAAGATTATGCTTATGCCGTAAGTCAACTTGCTCAAACTACTATGCGTAATGCTGTTGGTTCTGTATCACTTGATGAACTTCTAATGGAAAGAGATAAAATATCTACTAAAATATGTAAAGTTATTGATGAGGCTACTGATCCTTGGGGTATTAAAGTAGAGAATGTTGAATTAAAAGATATTCGTCTTCCTGAAGAAATGAAGAGAGTAATTGCTAAAGTTGCTGAAGCTGAAAGAGAAAAGCAAGCTGTAATTACTAAGGCTGCTGGTGAAGTTGAAGCATCTAAGAATTTGGCTAGTGCTGCTGAAATAATGGGTAATACACCTGGAGCTCTTCATCTTCGTACTTTATCTACAATTAATGATTTGTCATCAGATCAATCAAATACTATTATATTTGCAATACCAATAGAAGTATTAGAAGCCGTTAAAAAAATAGGTGATAGGAAATAAAGGACTTTAAGTCTTTTTTTCTTTTATATTGAGTTGATATGTAAAATTAATATTTACTATATGTTAAGAAGAAAAAGCAAAGTATGATTTTACTTTGCTTTTAACGATATCTTTCTAGTTTAAAAGGTTCTGAGATGATGTCATAACCTCTATTTGTTATTTCTTTTATGGTGTTAGATAATAATTTATTGCTATCTAGGTTTGTTAGATTTAATACTTTAAGTGTTTCTTTATAAACTTTAGTCCAAGATAAACTATCTTTATTATCGTAAGATAATATGTAATTAGTTATGTCTTGAACTTCCTTTTTTATATCTTGATCTATTTCTAGCATAATAGCCTCCTTAATATTAAGTATAATATAAATATAGTAATTAAAATGTAACCAAATAGGTTACATTTTAGATAATACATTTGTATGATAAAGATAAATTGATAATTGACAATTAGTTAAGTTATCTTTATAATGAAATTAGATGTTTATTAGGATGGTGGTTTATAGATGGATGATATTAAACTTAGTAATTTCGAGGGACCTTTGGATTTATTATTACATTTAGTTAAAGATGGTAGTGAAAATATTTTTGACATTGATATCGCTTCTATTACGGATAGGTATTTAGAGTATATTAATAATGAAGATAATTTAGATATTAATGTGTCTTCTGAGTATCTTGTTTTAGCTGCGGAACTTATGTATTTAAAGAGTAAGAGTTTACTTCCTAAGGATAATGATAAAGATGAAGATGAAGATAGTGAAGAGATTACTAAAGAGAAATTAATTAATAGACTGCTTGATTATGAAAAATATAAAGAGGTTACTGGTACTTTTAAATCATTGGAAGAAGAAAGAAAGAGTATTTATATTAAGGGACCAGAAAAAATTAGTTATTATACGGATAAACGGGTTGAAAAAGAAGAGAGTATTGATGTTTTAATTGAGGCTTTTAGGTCTTTCCTTAATAGACAAGAATTGGATAAACCACTTGAAACAACAATTACTGAAAAAGAGTATTCTGTAAGAGAAAGAAAAAGTGGTATTAGGAGCATCTTAAAAGAGAAGAAAAAGGCTTATCTTGATGAGTTAATTGAAGAATATAGTAAGCCTTATCTCGTTGTTACTTTTTTAGGTGTATTAGAAATGGTTAAGGAAAAGGATATTGTTATTAACCAAGATAAGAACTTTGATAAGATATTAATAGAATTGAGGGATAAGTAATGGAAGAAGTAGTAGAGGGTCTTTTATATGTTCAAGGCGATGTTGGCTTAACGTTAAAAGAGATTGAAGATATTTTAGATATTGATGAAGATAAGGCTAAAGAGGTTGTTTATAATTTAAAGAATTATTATGTTGATAATAATAGGGGGCTTAGAATTAATTTCTTAGGTAATACGATTAAACTTACTACTAATGAAGAACATAAAGAATATTATAAGAAGTTACTTGAGGATTCTTTTACTTCTAAGTTATCTCAAGCAGCGCTTGAAGTTCTTGCAATAATAGTTTATAATGAACCGATTACTAGGGGTAATATTGATACTTTGAGAGGAGTAGATTCTTCTTATGTTTTAAGAAGATTACTTGCTAAAGGTTTAATTAAAGAATGCGGTAAAAGTGATCTTCCTGGTAGACCAATATTATATAAGACTACGGATGACTTTTTAGATTACTTTGGTCTTTCTTCTAAGGAAGAACTTCCTGATATATCATCTTTAGAAAAAGATGATGAAAGTGGTCCTAAAGATTTATATGCTTCAATATATAAGGAGGAATAGTAATGGATGAAAGAATAGTTACAAATAGGGAAATTGATGAGGATAGGGATCTTAATATTAGACCAGAGTCTTTAGATGATTATATAGGTCAAAAGGAAATAAAAGAAAACTTGAGAGTATTTATCAAGAGTGCTCTAATGAGAGGTGATTCTCTTGACCATATCTTATTGTATGGACCTCCTGGTCTTGGTAAAACAACTCTTGCTTATATTATTGCTAATGAACTTGGCAGTAATATTAAAACTGCAAATGGTCCATCAATTGAAAAGGCTGGTGATTTAGCGGCTATTTTATCTACCTTAGAAGAAGGTGATGTCTTATTTATTGATGAGATACATCGTATACCAAGATATGTCGAAGAAGTATTATACCCGGCAATGGAAGATTTTTATCTTGATATTATTGTTGGTACTGAAGGTTCATCTCGAAATATTAAGATTAATCTTCCTAAATTTACTTTAGTAGGAGCTACTACTAGAGCAGGAGATTTATCTAGTCCTTTAAGAGATCGTTTTGGTATTATTTCAAAGCTTAACTATTATACTGATGATGAGTTATATCAAATTGTTAAGAGAACATCTAGAGTTCTTAATACACCAATTACTGATGATGCTGCTAGAGTATTGGCTAAAAGAAGTAGAGGAACTCCAAGAATTGCTAATAGGTTATTTAAGAGAGTTAGAGACTTTGCTTTAGTAAATGGTGATGGTATCATTAACGAGGAAGTACTTGATAGTTCTTTAGAAAAATTAAAAGTTGATAAAATAGGATTAGATGAAACTGATTATAATTTACTTAATGCTATTATTGAAAGATTTAATGGAGGACCAGTAGGCCTTGAAGCACTTGCTTCATCAATTGGAGAAGAATCATCAACAATCGAAGATGTATACGAGCCTTACCTTTTGCAGCAGGGTTATTTAAAGAGAACCCCTAGGGGAAGAATGGTAACTGATAAAACATATGAATATTTGGGTATTGAAAAGTAATTATATGAATAAAATATACTGTTCTCTTTGACTTTTGTTAATTGAAATGATAAAATGAAGTTAGGAAGTGTGCGCCGGTTATGTGAGGGGTAATGAGACAAACCTCTCACTGAGTAGAAAGAGAGGTGTAGTCGGGATTTGTTTACTCGACGACTTTATGAAACAAAAATATTATGATACTGCTAATCTTTATGTTGGATTTTTGGGATATGTTAGATGTGATGAAAATGGAGCTCAATGGATGAAAAAGAAAGACTGCTCGTGTATAATTTATGAGGAAAGATTAAGCGAAACACTTGATAATGCTATGGAGGGATACGATGTTCTTTCTGGGAATCATTATTTCTTTTATAATAATTTAACAAGTAATAAAAAAAATGTATTAGATATAATAAATGGTAAATATGTAATTTGTAAAGGATTTCCAATGAATATCATTCTTGATAAAGAAAAAGCCCTAGGATGTGAATTAAAGAGTGTATTATGGAGCTTTAATATTTTAGATGCTATGACTAAAAGATCTAATGATAAGATATTATCTTTGTTAAAGAAAGAAATTGATATGACTGATAGTATAAATAACGTTAAAGTTCGTGAAAGATTTATTGATAGTATTGGTTTCTATGTTAAAGAGTATATTAGGATTATTACCACGAATGAAGAATCTTCTAAAGAAAAAAATGTACTTAGTGTATATGACATAAAGAATCAGATTAAAAACATTTATAATTATTTGACTGATTATCTTAATAATAAAAAAATAAAAATTAGGAGAAAAGAAATAAAATAAGTCTTTACAAATAATTAAAATTATTGTATTATTAATATGTTCCTTGAACTTTGTTATTGGTGCCTCTTACCGTAACTAGGTACAAGGTGAAATTGATGTAAGGAGGAATGAAAGATGGCTTTGAATAAAGAAGTTAAAACTAAATTAATTAAAACTTTTGCAAGAGATGAAAAAGATACTGGATCTCCAGAGGTTCAAATAGCTATTCTTACAAAAGAGATTGAGGCTTTAACAGAGCATTTAAAAAACAACAAACAAGATAAACACTCGAAGAGAGGTTTACTTATTAAAGTTGGTAAAAGAAGAAGTTTATTAAATTATCTTTTAAAGAAAGATGTTAAAAGATATAGAGCTGTTGTTGAAAAACTTGGCTTAAGAAAATAATATATGAGTAGGCACTCTTTTTTGAGTGCCTTTAAAATATAGTTCAAAGTATTAGAGGTAGAAATTGGAGGTAGAATATGAAAAGAAGATTTGAATTAGATTTTTATGGAAGAAAGATTGTTGTAGAGAATGGACAACTTGCTAAGCAAGCTGATGGGGCAGTACTTGTAAGATATGGGGATACTGTAGTACTTAGTACTGCTGTGGTATCAAAAAGTGCTAATCTTTTATCAGATTTCTTTCCACTTATGGTATTATATCAAGAGAAGTTATATTCAGTTGGTAAAATACCAGGAGGATTTATTAAGAGAGAGGGTAAACCAACTGATGCTGCTACATTAGCAGCTCGTATGATTGATAGACCACTTAGACCACTATTCCCTGAAGACTTTAAGAATGAAGTTCAAATTGTTAATACGGTGTTATCAGTAGATCAGGATAATTCGCCAGAACTTACTGCTTTACTAGGTGCATCTTTAAGTACTTGTATTAGTAAAATACCTTTTAATGGTCCAGTAGCTGCTGTTAAGGTAGGAAGAGTAGATGGTAAATTTATTATTAATCCAACTGTAAGTGAAAGTGAAATGTCTGATATTGATCTTACTGTAGCTGGTACTCGTGATGCTATTAATATGGTTGAGGCTGGAGCAAGAGAAGCTAGCGAAGATGATATGCTAGAAGCACTATTATTTGGTCATGAGGCTATTAAGAAACTTATTTCTTTTGAAGAAGAGATTATTAATGCTATTGGCGAAGATAAGATGGAATATGAACACTTAGAGATAAGTGATGAGTTACGAAGTGAAGTTGATTCTTACATTAGAGAAAGATTAGATGATGCTTTAAGAATTAAAGATAAACTAGAAAAGTATGGTACTATTGATAGTTTAAAGGAAGAGATTATTAATAAATATCGTGCAGAAAATGAAGATAAGATAAAGGAAAATGAACTTAATGAATTACTTACTAAGGTTGCACTTATATTTCATTCGGTAGAGTACGATTTGTTTAGAAATATAGTTGTTAAGGAAAAAACGAGAGCTGATGGAAGAGCAATGGACGAAATTAGACCATTATCTACTGATATTGATCTTTTACCTAGAGCACATGGTTCGGCATTGTTTACGAGAGGGGAAACACAATCGCTTGCTACAGTTACTTTGGGTGCATTAGGAGAGCATCAAATTCTTGATGGACTAGGTATTGAAGATACTAAGAGATTTATGCTTCATTATAATTTTCCAGCTTTCTCAGTAGGAGAAACAGGAAGATACGGAGCTCCAGGAAGAAGAGAGATAGGTCATGGTGCACTTGGAGAAAGAGCTTTATCTTATGTTATTCCAAGTGAAGAAGAATTTCCATATACAGTTAGAGTTGTTAGTGAAATACTTGAGAGCAATGGTTCTTCTAGTCAGGCTACGATTTGTGCAGGAACAATGGCTTTGATGGCTGCTGGTGTTCCTATTAAGAAACCAGTAGCGGGTATTGCTATGGGTCTTATTACTAGTGGAAAAGATTATACTGTTTTAACAGATATTCAAGGTATGGAAGATCATTTAGGAGATATGGATTTTAAAGTGGCAGGTACTCGTGATGGTATTACGGCTCTTCAAATGGACATTAAAATTGATGGTATCAATAAGCAAATTCTTAAAGAAGCTTTAGCTCAAGCGAAGAAAGCTAGAATGCAAATTCTTGATGTGATTGAAGCACAGATTAGTAAACCAAGAGAAGAAGTATCTAAGTATGCTCCTAAGATGGAAACATTTACTATTAATCCAGATAAAATTAAAGATGTTATTGGCCGTGGTGGTGAGATGATTACTAAGATTATCTTAGAATGTAGTAATGTAAATACTGTTACTGATATTAATGCTGTTAAAGTTGATATTGAAGATGATGGTAGAGTTATAATTTATCATACAGATAGAGATATTATTAATAAGACGGCTGAAAGGATTAAGAATATTGCTAGAGAAGTAGAAATAGGTAAGATATATACAGGAAAAGTTGTTGATGTAGAAGACTTTGGTATCTTTGTAGAACTATGGCCTGGATGTGAAGGCCTTATTCATGTATCACAACTTGATACTAAGAGAGTAGAGAAACCTAGTGATATGTTTAAAGTAGGAGACGAAGTAACTGCTAAGGCTACTGGCTATGATAAAAAGGGTAAACTTAACTTATCTAGAAAGGAACTATTAAAATAGTTTCTTTTTTTGTTTATAAAGAAAGTACTTTTATAAATACAGTATTTTTCTAAAACGGCAAACTAAAAAATAACTATTGCATTAAGAATAAAAATTTGGTACAATTAGTATGTAAGATACGGAGGCTTTGATGTATGAAACTGAATAGAAAGGGACAAACCCTTGTTGAATATGTACTTATTATTTCACTGATTACGGTATTAGTTATTGGATTAGTTAAGATATTTGGTGGTTATCTTGAGGATGCTATTACGAAGATGGGCTGTAATGTTTCTGGTAAAGAATATGTTGAAGGCGATAAAGTTGGTGGCGGTTATTGCAAAGGTGATGAAAATAAATTGTTTGAGTAGAAGATATTTCGACATTAGTTTTATCTTCTTTTTTTTATAATAAATCTATGAAAATATATCTAGATTTATTTTTTATTTTTAATATTATTATGGATGCTACTATTTTAATGGGAGTAAGTGCTATTCTTAATAGAAGAACTAGTACTTTTAGGATAATAATATCTTCTTTTTTAGGGGGATTATCTTCATTGCTCCTATTTACTAGTATAAATATAATATTAATTGAGGTAATTGGTATTATTCTTATGTCTTTAGTTTGTTTTAAATATAAGAATATAAAGTATACTATAAAAAATATCATTTATATTTATTTACTTAGTATTATACTTGGTGGACTAATTTACTTATTTAATATAAAGATTAGTAATCAGTTTTATACCTATTTAGTAATAATTATAATATCAGTAGAAGTTATTATCCTTTATATAAAAGAAATAAAAAAGATTAAGTATACTTATCATAATTATTATGATGTCTGCATATGTTTTGCTAGTAGAAGAGTATCGTTAGTTGGTTTTTTAGATACTGGTAATAATTTATATGATCCTTATCAAAAGAGGCCAATTATTATTGTTCCAATGAAGTATTTTGATAGTGAAAAGTATCTTTTAGTACCATATCATACAGCATCATCATCTTCTTTGTTAAAGTGTGTTAAACCCAGGTCTGTAACTATTGATGGAAGAATTATTCATAATGTACTAGTGGGGTTTTCTAGTAATATCCATCTTCCTGATGGAGTAGAAGTAATATTACATAAAGATTTAATGAGAGGAGAAAGAAATGTTTAAGTTATTAAGAAAAATATTTAGAAAAATAAATTATTTGTTTTATGTTGGAAGTACTGATATATTACCACCACCATTATCTAAGGAGGAAGAGGAAGAATATGTAAAAATGTTTTTAAGTGGTGATATGAAGGCAAGAGATAAACTTATTGAACATAATTTAAGATTAGTTGTTTTTCTTGCTAAGAAGTATGAAAATACTAAGATTGATTTAGAGGACTTAGTTTCGATTGGTACAATTGGTTTAATTAAGGGTGTTAATACTTATCAAAATGATAAGAATATTAAACTGGCCACTTATGCTTCAAGATGTATTGATAATGAAATACTTATGTATTTAAGGAAGACTAAAAAGAAAAGAACTGAGGTTTCTTTTGAGGATAGTTTGAGTTTTGATTCTGAGGGTAATGAATTGCATCTTGAGGATGTGCTAGGAACTGATGAAGATATTGTTACAAAGCCACTTGAGGATGAAACTGATAAGCGTCTTATGTATGAAGAAGTTGATAAATTAAAAAAAAGGGATAAAGAAATAATTGAATTAAGATATGGTTTAAATGGAAAAAAAGAAATGACTCAAAAAGAAGTGGCTAATTTACTTGGCATATCACAGTCATATATATCTAGAATAGAAAAGAAAGTAATAAGAAAATTATCTAATATAATAAGAATATAGTTTATTATAATAAAGAATGAAAAAAAGTTTTCATTTTTTTCTTTTTATAAAACATTGATAATTATTTTCTGTTATAGTATAATACTATTAGATTAATAAGGAGGAAAAAATGTTTGATAAGATAAAGAACTGGATAAAAAATAATAAGGGATTTGCTATTATTTTAATGCTTGCTATTTTATTAGTGGTTATTTTAACAATAATATTCGTAAGTCTTCTAATGGGGGGATCTTCTAATAAATATGGTAATAGGTTAGATGGTATTGATGAAGTAAAGATTAAAAAAAGTGTTTATGATGGAGTAAAAGAGGAAATTATGGAAAGTGGTCTTGCAGATGAAGTATCTATTAGACTTCAAGGTAAAATTGTCTATACAACTATTGTTTTAAAGAATGATGCTTCTGCAGATAAAGCTAAAGAAATAGCAAGTGCAACACTTGATAATTATACTGAAGATGAACTTAAGTTTTATGATTTTTCATATTTCTTAAAATGGAATAATGATGATGGCAGTACAGTGATTACAGGTAATAAGCATCATAATTTTGATGCTATTACATGGGTAAGGAGCTAATATGAAGAAAAGAAATAATAAAGTACTAATTTTGACTATTATTGGTATCTTATTTGTAACGATACTAGGAATATTTATTTTAAATTATAGTAAAGATGATGCATCTTTTTCTATTCTTGAAAAGAAATGGATTAATGATAATAAGAGACAGGTTATTGATATTAGTGTTTTTAATGATGTACCTGTGTATGGAAAGAATGGTAAGGGCGTTATTTTTGATTTCTTAGATAATTTTACAAATAAACATGGTATTAGTTTTAATAAGGTATCATATCTTACAACTAATAATAATAGTTCACTTCGAGGTAATTCTTTTAGAGTTATTAATAGTGATACTACTTTGGCTGATAATGATTTACTATTATACAAGGATTATTATGTTTTAGTTGGGCGAAATAGTGGTACTATTGATACTATTAGTGATATGGGTGATATTACTGTTGGTGTTCTTTCATCTGATCTTCAAATGGTGTCTGATAGTCTTACAGATAATAATAAGATAAGTTATGTTTCTAAAAATAATATTAATGAGATTAAGGATGCTTTTGCATCTGAAGAAATAAAGTATGCTATTATTCCTTATAATATGAATATTGATTTTATTTTAAAAGAGGATTTACATGTGTTGTTTCATTTGACTGATATTAGCAAAAATTATGTTTTAACAGTAGAGAATAAAACTTTTTCTAACATTATGAGAAAGTATTTTACTTCTTTTAAAAATGATAAAGAGTCTTCATCTTATAAAAATAGTTTTTTGGATGAATATTTCTTAGATAAGGAAATTAGTGAAGCAGAACGTGCTAGTTATAACAGTAATCCTTATAATGTAGGTTATACTACTTATATGCCTTATGAAGATATTCAGAATAAGGATGTTGTTGGTACACTTTATAATTATTTTAATAATTTTGAAGAAATATATGATACTGATTTAAATTTTATATACTATGATAGTATTGAAAAAATGAAGAATGATTTTTCAAATGGTAACTTAGATGCTGTCTTTGGTAATTTTGATATAGATGGTGTCAATGTTGATACAATTAGGACTAGTTCTTTATTTAAAGAAAAGTATGTAGTTATATCGAGAGATGTTTTTAATGTTATTTCAATTAAGAGTTTATTGGGAAAAGAGGTATCAGTAGTTAATAATTCTTATTTACATAAATATGCCACTAGTGCAGGTATAAAAACTGATGTTTATGATAATACTGATAACTTAATTAGAGGTGTATCTAGTGATGCAATATTGCTTCTTGATAAAGATACTTATGATTATTATAAGGTAAAGAGATTTGGTAATTATAATGAGTTATTTGAAGGAGTTCTTCCTTATGATTATACGTTCTATATTAGGGATGTTAATAAGAATACAATATTTGCTAAGATGTTTTCTAATTATGTTGAAACAGTTAATTATAATAGTGTTAAATTTAATTATAATACAACGATGAAAAATTATAGTACTGGTAGTTTATTTGGTTTTATTATTGCTATCTTGGGTATATTATTAATAGTTAGTGTCTTCTTTATTATGAAGAAGAAAAAGAAGAAGGAGTCAATTGTTACTAACAATGATAAGTTAAAATATATAGATGCTATGACTTCTTTAAAGAATCGTAATTATCTTAATTTGAAAATAAAGGAGTGGGATAATAATACTATTTATCCGCAAGGATTTGTTATTGTTGATTTAAATAATATTAAATTTATTAATGATAATCATGGTCATGAAGAGGGAGATTTGGTTATTAAAAAAGCCGCTAGTATTTTGATTGTTAATCAAGAGGCTAATACGGATATTGTTAGAACCGATGGTAATGAGTTCTTAATCTATATGGTTGGATATGATGAACAAGACATTGTAAATTATACAAGAAGGATATATAAAGAATTAAAAAATCTTCCTTATGGATTTGGTGCTTCGATTGGTTATAGTATGATTTTAGATGATGTGAAAACAGTAGATGATGCTATAAATGAAGCTACAATTGATATGAGAAATAAGAAGGATTCTTCAAGAGTATAATGAAAAAGTTTATTAATAAAGTAATAAAAATTCTAAGTTTACAAGAACTTAGAATTTTACCATCATATTTATCCTATAATTTTGTTTTGGCAATAATTCCAACTTTTACTGTTATAATATTAATTGCTAGTATTTTTTCAATATCAAGTGATTCTGTAATTTCTTTTATAAAAAGTATTGTTCCTAGTTATATGGGTAATATTTTAACAAATATTATTTCTAGTAAGAATTATTCTTTGTCAATAGGGTTATTAAATATTGTAACTTTATATGCTTCCTCTAAAGGTATTTATGCTGTTATTGAGTCCGCAAATAATTTATATAAGGTAAAAGAAGTAAATAGGACTAAAGATAGGTTTAAATCTATAATAATATTATTAATTCTCATTTTTTCTGTTATCTTTTTAATATTAATTCCAGTATTTGGTGGTAAGGTGCTTTTACTTCTTGAAAAATATAATATAATAACAAAAAGTATTGTTTATTTGTACCATGCATTTAAGTGGCCAATTACTTTATTGTTTATCTTTATAAGTGTTGTTCTGATATATATTATAGCTCCTAGTGTTAAATTGAGAGTTAATGATGTTTTATTGGGCGCTTTCTTTACTACGATTATGTGGAGTATATTCACTTTAATATTTAGTTATTATTTGACATATTTTGCTAAATATGATGCTTTATATGGTGGGTTATCTAGCCTTACTGTATTACTTATTTGGATATATTTCTTAAGTTATATTTTGATTCTTGGCATAATAATTAATACTTCTCTGTATAATAAAGAGAACATAAGTTAATAATATTTATGATAGTATTACTTATGATAATAAAATAGTTTGCAGACTACTTAAGTAATATTAGTAATACTATTATCTCCTTATATTTTCGAACCTATTATGGTTTAAGTGAGTTTTAAAACTCACTTTTTTAATATATATTTGAATCTCTTTAAGATTAAATAACAATAGCAAATATTGCAAAAAGAGCTTTTGAGTAGTATAATTAAAATGTGGTCAAGATGAATCAGAATGAGTTTGGAAATTTAATTAAAGAGATAAGGAAAAAATATAATCTTACGCAAAAAGAATTGGCAGAAAAATATCATGTTACCTATCAGGCTGTGAGTAAGTGGGAAAATGGTAAAAATATGCCTGATGTTTCTTTAATTAAAGAAATAAGTAAAGATTTTAATGTTAGTATTGATGATATGTTAGAAGGTAAATATAATAAAAAGAAAAAAATGTATGTGAAAATTATTTTTTTAATATTAATTTTTACTACTATTATTTTTTTGGGAATTGTTTTACTTAATAGAGAAAGTAATTTTGAATTTAAAACTTTGTCTTCGAATTGTAGTAATTTTAATATATCTGGAAGTATTTCTTATAATAAAAAGAAATCCGCTATTTATGTTACTAATATTGAATATTGTGGTGAAGAAGATAATACTTTATATAAGAAAATATCATGTACTTTATATGAGAGTGTTAATGGAACTAATAAGAAAATTAGTTCTTATGAATATGAGGATAATATTACATTAGAAGAATTTTTGAAAAATGTAACTTTAAGTGTTGATAATTATGATAAGATATGTAGAGTATATAATGATAATAGTTTATATTTAGAAATAGAGTGTACTAATAGTAGTGAAGTTATGACTACCTATAAGGTACCTTTATCTATGAAAAGTAATTGTGGAGGTAATTAGAATGAAAAAGAAAATAGTTATTATTTCAAGTATAGTGTGTGTTTTACTTATTGGTCTTGTTTTATTTTTTACATTGGTAAGTAAGAAGGAAAGTGATAATGTTAGATTTAATAAGGAATATAATAATGTGCCTGTAGATAATGTTTTTGTTTATAAAGATGCAGATGAGATAATTAAAATAATGGAACATGGAACAGGTGTTATTTATTTGGGCTTTCCTGAGTGTCCATGGTGTAATGCTTATGTTAAATATTTAAACGAAGTGGCAAAGGATGAGGGGATTGATCAGATATATTATTATAATATCCTTGAGGATCGTAAGAACAATACGGATAATTATCAAAAAATAGTATCATTACTTGGTGATAATCTTCAGTATAATGAAGAAGGAAATCGTTATATCTATGTTCCTAATGTTTCTTTTCACATTAAAGGTAATATAATAGGTAATGACTATGAAACATCTCTTGATACTAATGGCTTTGAAAATCCTAAAGATTATTGGACAGAAGAAGAGATAAAAGAACTTAAGATTAATTTAAGTGCTTATATGAAGGAAGTTTTTAAAGCATTAAATACTTGCTCTGATTGTAATAAATAATAGTAATAGGAATCCCTGAAGGGATTTTTTTTATGAATACTTGACAAATTGAATAAAAAATGGTAGTATATATAACCGATTTCAAAGGGAGGTTTTGTTATGAAATTAAAAAATATTTTAATTAGTCTTTTCGTTATTATTTTATCTTTATTTACAATAACTGTTAAGGCTGAAAGTTCTGTACCACAAGCTGTTAATTTTGCTGGTAATACAGCTAAATCATTAAAAGGAAGTGAGTACTTAGGATACGGTAGTACACTTAATTTTTCTTATAAGGTGACTACTGATGGTAAAGTTGCTTATTGTACCGAGATACATGATGATTGGTTTTATTCTGGCTATGAATCATTTTATTTAGTTGGTAAAACAAGTGATAAATATGCTTATATTATGGCTAATGGATATCCAACTAAGTCTATAACTGGAGATAATTATAAGGACTATTATATTACTGGTCTAGCAATTTGGTATATTATTAATCCTAATGATGTTTCATTTACGTACTTTGATTTAAGTAAAGGTACATATAAAGGTCATCCATCAGTGGTTGTTAGTGAAGTTGCTAAATTGGTATATGGTGCTAATAATTATGTGGCTCCAAAAACATCAATTAAGATTAATAGTGCTAGTGAATTTACTTTATCTAGTGATAAAAATTACTATATTAGTACTGTTAATGTTGATAGTAGTAATTTGACAGGTAATTACACTGCACGTATAACTGGGGCACCAGAAGGTAGTGTTCTTACTGACATAAATGGAAAAGTTAGTAGTAGTTTTTCTGGATCTAGCTTTTTAGTTAAGGTTCCAGTAAAAAGTATTAAGGCACTTTCTTACGCAATGACTTTAAGTGTAAGTGGAAGTGGTATTATTTATAATGCTTATCAATACAATCCAACCGCTAGAAAGAATAATCTTCAAAATGTTGCTTTATTATATCCTGAAACAGTTAATGTTAATTCTTCTACTAGTCTATATTTAAATATTGCAACTAAGGTTGAAATTAGTAAGATTGATGCTACTAATAATAAGGAATTACCAGGAGCTACATTAGTACTTAAAGATGCTAATGAAAAACAGATTGATAAATGGGTATCAGAAGGTACTCCACATAAAATTGAAGGGTTAAAACCTGGAAAATATACTTTAACAGAGATTAATGCACCAGAGGGATATGTATTAAGTACTGAGACTGTTACATTTGAAATAAAAGCTGATGGTACTGTTGCTAAGGCTACGATGAAGAATTATCCAGAGAAGCCAAAAACTACATATATAAGTAAGATTGATGCTACTACTGGTAAAGAGTTACCAGGGGCTACATTAGTACTTAAAGATGCTAGTGGAAAGCAAATTGATAAATGGGTATCTAAAAGTACAACACATAAGATTGAAGGATTAAAACCTGGAAAATATACTTTAACAGAGACTATTGCACCAAAAGGATATAAACTAAGTACTGAAACAGTTACATTTACAGTTAAAGAAGATGGTACTGTTAAAGGAAAAGTTGTAATGAAGAACTATCC
>CAMVMQ010000009.1 GCA_947168625.1 uncultured Caryophanales bacterium | reverse complement strand
GCTTCAAGTATTTCACTATAATCATTTTCTTTTAACTTATTACTTTCAACTAAATGAGAATTAACAATATCACTGATATAATCATGAAAACCATTTAGTACTGTTTCATGAATAGAATCATTATCTAATATTTCGTTTCTTTTAGCATAGATAATTTCTCTTTGGTTATTCATAACATCATCATAGTTAAGAAGTTGCTTTCTAATATCAAAGTTATTACCTTCTACCTTAGTTTGAGCAGATTCTACAGTCTTAGAAAACATCTTATTTTGAATAGCTTGTTCTCCCGTAAATCCTAAATTAGCAAGCATACCTCTATATCTATCAGAACCAAATCTAACCATTAAATCATCTTCAAAAGATACAAAGAACTGTGTAAAACCAGGATCGCCTTGTCTACCAGAACGACCTCTTAGCTGGTTATCTATTCTTCTCGATTCATGTCTTTCTGTACCAATTACACAAAGTCCACCAAGCTCTTTTACGCCTTCACCAAGTTTAATATCGGTTCCACGACCAGCCATATTAGTAGCAATAGTAACAGCACCTTTTTCACCAGCATGAGCAATAATTTCAGCTTCTCTAGCATGATTCTTAGCATTTAATACTTCATGAGGAATTTTCTTTTTATCTAACATCTTACTAATAAGTTCCGATGTTTCAATAGCAATAGTACCTACTAGTACTGGCTGTCCCTCATTGTGTCTTCTTTCAATTTCTTTAACAATAGCAGCATACTTACCAGCCTTATCAGGATATAATAAATCAGTGGCATCTTCTCTAATAACAGGTTTATTCGTAGGAATTTGAATAACATACATATTATAAATATTTCTAAATTCCTCTTCTTCTGTTTTAGCAGTACCAGTCATACCAGATAACTTATTATACATTCTAAAGTAGTTCTGGAAAGTAATTGTGGCAAGGGTCTTCGTTTCTTGTTGAATTTTAACTCCTTCTTTAGCTTCAATAGCTTGATGAAGACCTTCAGAAAAGGCTCTTCCTTTCATAAGTCTACCAGTAAACTGGTCAACGATAATTACTTCTCCTTCTTGGACAACATAATCAACATCTCTACTCATAGCATAATTAGCTTTAAGAGCTTGATTAATATGGTGTACTAAGGCAGTATTATTAATATCATATAAATTATTTAAATGAAATACTTCTTCCGCTTTCCTACTACCTTCGTCTGTAAGACTAACAGCTTTAGTCTTTTCATCCATTATATAATCTTCATTTTCATTAAGACCTTTAACAAATCTATCTGCATCTGTATACATATTCGCAGCCTGCATAACTCCACCAGAAATAATAAGTGGTGTTCTAGCTTCATCTATTAAGATAGAGTCAACCTCATCGACAATACAATAGTTAAGAGGTCTTTGTACTCTATTTTCTTTCTTAACAACCATATTATCTCTTAAGTAGTCAAAACCAAGTTCATTATTTGTACTATATAAAATATCACAGTTATAAGCTTCTTGCTTCTCTTTAAAAGATAAATCACGAAGGTTTAAACCTACAGTAAGACCTAAAAACTTAAAGATACTACCCATCCATTCTGAGTCTCTTGTCGATAAGAATTCATTTACGGTAACAATATGAACACCTTTACCAGTTAAAGCATTTAAGTATGCTGGAAGTACACAAGTAAGTGTTTTACCTTCACCAGTTTTCATCTCGGCAATATTACCATAGTGGATAGCAAGACCACCAAGTATTTGAACATAAAATGGCTTCATACCAACACATCTATAAGCAGCTTCTCTTGCTACAGCAAAAGCCTCTACTAGAATATCTTCAAGTGTTTCTCCTTCTTCTAATCTTTTCTTAAATTTATCTGTATAACTAGCAAGTTTCTTATCAGATAACTTACTCATTTCTTCATCTAAAGCATCAATTTTATCAGCAATGGATTTAAATCTATTTAACTCTTTATATTCATTATCAAATAATTTCTTAAACATTTTAAGCATAAACATCATCTCCTAAATAGTATTTTACTATATTTTACCTAAAAAAACTAGTATTTACTTTAAAATAAAGCAAAATATTATTATTAAAAAAAAACTATTCAAAAAAAATAATTAGTATGATATACTTATATTAGAAAGTGAGGAATAAGAATGACAGGAATAATTATTTTAGTTGTAGTATTAGTACTATTAGTTCTTTTTGTAATATCTAATTACAATGGCTTAGTAAAAGCTAGAAATAAAGTAAAGGATCAATTTAGTCAAATTGATATTCAATTAAAGAAAAGATTCGATTTAATACCAAATCTAGTAGAAACAGTAAAAGGCTATGCTAAACATGAAAGTGAAACTTTTGAAAAAGTAATTAATGCTAGAAATGGTTATGCAAATGCTAAAACAGATGAAGAAAAAGTAGAAGCATCTAATGAATTATCAAAAGGATTAAATCACCTATTAGCATTAGCAGAATCTTATCCAGAATTAAAAGCTAATACTAACTTTGAAGAATTACAAAGAGAATTAAAAGATGTCGAAGATAAAATAAGTTATGCAAGATCTTTCTATAATGATGCTGTAAGATTATATAACAATAAAGTAGAAACAATTCCAAGCAATATAATCGCATCATTATTTGGATTTAAGAAAGAAGCATTCTTCGAAGCAGCAGAAGAAGAAAAAGAAAACGTTAAAGTACAGTTTTAGGATTATTAATTAATCCTTTTTAATTTAAGGAGGAACAATGAAAAAAGTATTAATAGCGGTAGTTTTATTCATTACTTCCGTATATCTAGTAAAAGCAAATACAATATCTAATATTGATATGGATATCTATGTCGATATGGAAGGAACTGCTACTGTTACTGAAACATGGAAGGCAAATGTAAGTAACGGTACTGAAGGATGGCATCCATACTTTAATATTGGTAATTCTAATATCACATTAATTGAAGCTTCAATGGATAATAAACCATATACAGTACTAGATGATTGGAATGAAAGTAGTAGTTTATCAGGAAAAGCTTATAAGGCAGGATTATATTATCCAGAAAGTAATGAAGTAGATATCTGCTTTGGTATAACAAACTATGGTACTCACACATATAAAATTAAATATACAATAAGTAATTTTGTAAGTACTACTGAAGACTCAGATATTATCTATTGGACATTATTGCCATATGATTTTAGCGCAAACCCAGATAATGTAACTATTAAAATATATAGTGATTTTAAATATGCAGACACATTAGATGTATGGGGATATGGAAAATATGGAGCTCCATGTTATGTTTACGATGGAAGAATTGAAATGACTTCAGATGGTCCATTAAATAGCGATGAATATTTAACTATATTAGTAAAATTTGAAAAAGGAACATTTAGAACATCAAATAATATTGGTAATAATTTTAATTACTATCATAATATGGCCGAAGAAGGAGCAACAAATTATATAGGAGAGGATTACTATAACGATTCTGATGATGAAATATCTGGTGCAATATTTGCTCTAATAATGAACTTATTAATATGGATTCCAATTGGCATAGGAATATATGCATCATCCAAGAAAAATAAAAAATTTGATTTTGGTCCAACAGGAAACAAAGTAAAAAAAGATATTTTAGCATTTAGAGATATTCCATGTAATAAAGATATTTTTAGAGCATATTGGGTAGCAACAAATTATAACTTGACAAAAAAGAAAGAAGATTTTCTCGGAGCAGTTATTCTAAAATGGCTACGTAATGGCAATATTAAAATAGAAAAAAGAACATCAAAGAAACTATTTAAGGAAACTGAAGAAAATAATATCGTATTTGTAACAGCGCCAATCGAAATAGAACAAGAAAGAAAACTATATCAGTATATGTATGAAGCAAGTTTAGATGGATGTCTAGAATCAAATGAATTCAAGAAATGGTGTACTAAAAACTATAAGAAGATACTAAATTGGTTTGATGAAAATATCGATGATGAAACTAGTAAATTAGTTACTGAAGGAAAAGCAACTCCAGTAGTAGATGGCAAAATATTCAAACACACTATCTATCAAATAGATCCATCTATGATGGAAGAAGCCGAGCATATGGCAGGTCTAAAGAAATTCTTAAAAGAATTCTCTATGATTGATACAAGAGAACCAATTGAAGTAAATTTATGGAATGAATACTTAATGTATGCTCAAATTTTCGGGATAGCTAAGGAAGTCGCAGATCAATTTAAAAAATTATATCCAGAAGTAATACAAGATATGGAAAGATATGGATATACCTATAATGATATATTCTTTATTCATCATATAACAACTACCGGAATGCAAAGCGCTAGTGCTGCTAGACAAAGAGCACAGTCTTATTCATCAGGTGGTGGAGGATTCTCTTCTGGTGGCGGAGGCGGTGGCTCCTTCGGTGGCGGAGGTGGCGGAGGCGGTTTCCGTTAATAAAATAAATAAAAAACATCAATTACATTGTAATTGGTGTTTTTTAATATCCTAATTCGTTTCTATTAGACCATAGTCTCCGTCTTTTCTTTTATAAAGAACATTAATATTTCCAGTATCCATATCTTTGTATACAAAGAAATTATGACCAAGAAGTTCCATTTCTAATATTGCTTCTTCTTCACTCATCGGTTTCATTTCAAGTTTCTTTCTTTTAACGACAGTTTCTTTACCTTCTTCTTCAACTGGAAGATCATAATCAAAATTAAATTCTTTAACACTTTCCTTAACATTTCTATTAAGCCTTGTTTTATTTTTTCTAATTTGTCTTTCCAATTTATCAGTAACTAAATCAATAGCGGCATATAAATCATCATGCTCTTCTTCACTTCTTAAAATAAATTTACTAGTAGGAATTGTAACTTCAACAATTTGTGAGTTACCTCTTACTTTAGCAAGTACATTCGCAGTAATATCGTCATCTTTAAAGTACTTATCAAGTTTACCTAACTTTTCCTTCGTATAATCTTTGATTGCATCTGTAATTACAAGTTTTTCTCCTCTAATATTATATTTCATATTATCAGTCCTTTCTATATAATATTATTAAATTTTATAATTAAAAATAAAGTAGAATTAATTCCATAAATTATTATTGTATTCGCCACTTTCTACCATATTTTTAATAGCTTCTTTAACATCAGGAGTATCTTCTTTATAAGTAACTCCGTGCCAGCAGGAACTAGTTGCCATTACTTGACATCTAGCTTTCCCATTCTTAATCAAATCACCAAGTACTTCTGGTATCAAATACTCACTTTTTTCCATATTGTCTTTATTAATTTCAAAGAAATTATCAAAGCCCTCTTCAATATATTCAAATATTTTTGGCGTGAATAATAGAAAATTCATCGATACCGTATCATTTTCTTTTACCTCAAATGATTTTCTTCCATCAAGTGGACTAGCAGTAATTGTTTCACCTATTTTTTCAATCGCACTTTCAGTAATATTAACTAAATAATTATCCTTATCTACTTCACATACACCTCTTTTAACAGAACCATTTTCTGTAAGAGTATTAGCAACCTTATAACCAATCATACCAAATTGAGAAGAATTAGTATTAATTTTGCTTAAATAATTATAAGCTTTAATAAAAGCATCTCTACCATAAAAATCATCAGAATTAATCATCGCAAATGGTTCATGAATATAATCTTTAGCACACCATACAGCATGAGCTGTACCTAATGGTTTTACCCTATCACCTGGAATATTATAATCTTCAGGAATATTATCTAATTCTTGAAAGCAATATTCCACTTTAATATGAGATTCTACTCTCTTACCAATCGTCTCCTTAAATAAATCAAAATTCTCTTTTTTAATAATGAATACAATTTTATTAAATCCTGCTTTTATAGCGTCATATACAGAGTAATCAATAATAAATTCACCATTTGGTCCCATTGGTTCAATTTGCTTAAGACCTCCAAAACGACTCCCCATACCTGCTGCTAAAATAAGTAGTGTTACATCTTTGTTCATTATCTCTCTCCTTTCAATATAACAATACTAAGTATCTTACCATTTATACAAATTATTCATTCTTTCCAACTAAATTATACCAAAAAAAAAACAAAATGTTAATAGAAGAGTATAAAAATAAATAAAACAATTCATAATTATTATAGAATATTCGCAGATATTCATAAAGAGAGATTTATTTATTCTCTTTTTTTTGTTATACTTATTTAGGAGGAGATAGATAATGGATATATTTTGTAAGATAATAAATGGGGAAGTACCAACATATAAATTATATGAAGATGAAATAGTATTAGCGTTTTTAGATGTTAATCCTAACCATAATGGACACACATTAATAGTGCCTAAAAAACATTATGAAAACTTTTTTGATATTGATGAAGAAACATTAAGACATATTCTTTTAATAGGCAAAAATATTGCTAAAGAACTAAAGGAAAAATTAAATTATGATGGCATATCATTATGTCAAAATAATGGTTACGGACAAGAGGTTAAACATTTTCACCTACATTTAATACCAAAATATGAAAATGAAAATAAATTATCAGTAGAAGAAATCTATAATATACTAAAATAGATTTCTTTTTTTCTGTCCACAGATATGTTAATAGAAAAAAACTATCCGAAGATAGTTTTCTAAATAAATATTAATAAAAGAAATTAGAACTGAATATTATAGCAAGTAATATGTATAGAACAACTACAATAAGTAAACCATTATTGCCACCATTATTATTGTTTTGACAATTATTTGACATTTAAAGCACCTCCTTAAATTATAACCAAGCGCCTAGTATAATAATTAATAGAATGAATAAAACTAGTACAATAGCGGCTCCTGAGCCATTTGAGCAATTACTCATAATACATTCCTCCTTTTTATCTATTCAACATATTGTATGGAAAAAAACAAAAAGTGTTACGACCAATGCACACTAAAAATACCAAAAAGTATTGTAATTTTAAGCTATTTTTGATATCATAATAATGTATCTTTAAAAATGAAAGGAGAATATTTATGGCAAAAGAAAAAGATAAGAAAAAGAATATAGAGGAAGTTGAAAAAAAGAAAAAGATAGATAAAAAGGTTAAACAAAAAAATTATAATGAAAGGGCATTAAAGTTTTTTGAATTCGTTGACAAATATCGTTTAGCAATATATGGAGTAATTGGGGGAGTTTTAGTTACGATGTTTGTAGTAATCCTTATATGGCCTGATAGAATCGCTAAATTAAAAGATGGAACAGAACCAGTAGCGGAAATAAAAGGACTTACAGTAACTGCAGACGATCTATATGAAAATATGAAAGAAATATATTCCATAAGTGCATTATTAGATAAAATCGACAATAAAATACTTACGAAAAAATACCCTGAAAATGATGAAATGAATGATGAAATAAAAGAACAAGCTGAAAACTATTATAATATGTATAAATCATATCGTGGAATTGAAAAAGAAGAATTTTTAGCAGAAAATGGTTTTGGTAGTGAAGCAGCCTTCTTGGAATATTTACGTTTACAATATCGTCGTAATAAATATACTGAAGACTATATCAAGAAAAACATTTCTGATAGTGAAATTAAAGACTATTATGAAGATAAAGTATATGGAGATATTAATACTAAACATATTTTAGTTAAAGTAGATAATTCAGCATCTGACGATGAAAAGAAGGAAGCAGAAAATTTAGCTAAAGAAATTATTTCTAAATTAGATGATGGTAAAACATTTGATGAAGTAAAAGAAGAATATAAAGATAAAATAACATATGAAGAACTAGGATATAAATCATATAATGCCTCTCTTGAACAAGCATATTTAGATGAAATGCAAAAACTAAAAGATAATTCATATAGTAAAACACCAGTAAAAACATCTTATGGATACCACATTGTTTACAGAATTGATCAAAAGGAAAAGGCATCTTTAAAAGAAGTTAAAGATGAGATTATTTCTTCATTAGTAGATGAAAAGAAATCTAGTGATACAAACATTCAGTACAAAGCTTTAGATAAAATGAGAAAAGATGCTAAACTAAAATTCTCTGATACTGTACTTGAAAATAAGTATAATACTTATATTTCAAAATTTAAATAAAATAAAGTGGCTTAAAATAGCCACTTTTAATTTTTAATTTTATCAAATATTTTAACAGTATTATAAAAAGAATCCAGTTTCTTATTCCAACTATACTTAATGATATCCAATAGTCTTTTTTTTATAATAGAGGTATCATCACATTCTTCTTCAAAATAATCATAATATAAATATTTAAGATTACTAACATTATTTTCATTTCTAATATAATTATTTAAAAAGTTTTTTTTATCTCTTTCGATTCTATTTATCTCTTCTCTTTTAACCTTTTTATGACTAATAATCTTTATATCATATTTCGCTCTAATTTCAATTTCCTCTAGTACCTCTTCTTCCTCATCTATAAGAAGACCACTTCTTTTAATAACATTTCCTTTATCATCAAAAAGAACACCAATTACTTCTTTACCATTTGATATCAAAGAAGCATTACCAATTTTTAACTTAGTATAAGTATATGTTTTTTCTTTAATTAGATTGATAAATGAATTATCTACAACTACCTTGTCATATTTCATCATTATAAAAATATCATTACTCACTAAAAATAAAGGTATCTTTTTAATATTAATAATACTATCGCTTTTCTTCCATTCGAAGAAGTCATAATAATTATTATTAAAATTTAAAATAATATCATAAATATAGTTCATGTTTTTCATCTCCCTTAATATTAAAAATTGAAATAGTCATAATTATAAAACCAAATAACCAGAAATAGCATTCGGGTCTCCTAATGATAAAATTAACATAATCTTTAAATTTATACCCAATAGTCATTAAGTTTAAATAAAGAATCATAAAACTAAAACCAATAGTAGTAAAACCAAAACCAAATAAAAAGAAAAAAACTCTAATCATAATATCCCTCATTAAAATTTATGTTTAATGAAAAATATTATTAAGAGTTTTATTCGTGAAGCTTCTTAGTATCTTCAATATCTACTTTACTAATTGAATCAAATCTTTTAGTTATCTTATCAGTTGTAACATTAATGCTTTCAATGTCTTTATTAACCGTTTCAATACTTCTAGAAAGTTTATCCCATCTTTCTCTGTATCTAGAAAACTCAATTCCTAGTTTATTCAGTTCATCATGAATAATACTTGCATATTTATCCCTTTCCATATTCTTAAGAATAACTTGAATTGTCGTAAAGGTACTAATAAGTGTTGTTGGAGAACAAATCCAAACACGTTTTTTATAAGCATATTCAATTAAATCGCTATGATAGGCATTAATCTCCGCAAATAAAGCTTCTGCTGGTAAGAACATAATCGCCTGATTCGAAGTAATACCAGGAATAATATATTTACTACTAATGGCATCAATATGCTTTTTAACATCTACCTTAAATTCTTTCTCAGCAAGATTTCTCTCTCCAACTGATAAATTCTTATCAACCATTCTTTGATAATGTTCTAGAGGGAATTTAGAGTCAATAGCAACAGTTCCAAGCGGCTCTGGAGCAAAGATAACTGAATCAGCAATTGTACCATTAGGAAAAGTATATTGAAGTCTATAGATATTATCATTTTTTTCTCCAAATATACTGACAAGAATATGTTTCAGATTAATTTCACCAAATATACCACGACTTTTTTTATCAGTTAAAATGCTCTGAAGTGAAACAATATCCGTAGATAGATTATCAATCTTTTTCTGTGCTTCATCTATACGTGAAAGTCTTTCTAATATATTTGTAAATGTTCTATTTGTCTTAGCAAAATTATCATCAAGTCGTTCATTAACTTTATTATTAATATCACTAAGTTTCTTTTCTACTCTATCATTTAGACCATTAAAATTATCATTCATTGTCTTCATAATATCAATCTGAAATTTTGATAATTCCTTAACTGTATTTGTCTCTAAATTACCTAATCGTTCCGTAATTTTACCTTCATTAACATTTTTACTAATAGCAATAATAACTAAAATAATAACTATAACAATAAGACCAATAATAATATAATCAAGCATAACATCTACCTCCATAATACATATAAAATTATAACATACAAAATTAAAATAAAAAAGTAAAATATAACTTATATTTTACTTTATTACTTTAATATTCCTAGTCACACTACTTTCGTTACCTGAAGAATCTTTAACACTATAAGTAATCGTATAATTACCTTCTTTACTAGTATCTAAATTACTTTGAACGATAATATCAGAGGTAATATCACCATCATTATTATCATATGCCGTTACTCCCTCATCATTAAATTTATCATTAATATAAATAGTAACATTATCATATCCATTTAATTTAATTTCAGGTTCAGTGCTATCTATAACATTAATCGTTCTCGTAAGCATATATATTTTACCAGCATAAGTCAAATAATAATTAATATCATAAGATCCTATTTTATTATTATCAACTTTATTCTTAACCTGCACCTCATTACTTAAATCATTATTAAATACTTTAGCAACAAATCCTTCATCTACATAATTTGAATTAACCTCTATTGTAATATTTTCTTCTCCCTTTAACTCAAAATAAACATTTTGATTAATCGTAATAACTACAACAAGACTACATATACCTATTAATGATAAAAAAACAACTAACCAATTTAACTTTTTCATAAACCACTTCATTTCTAACCAATCTGTCTATTCTCTCTTAATAAAAGTATAACATTATAATCGAAATAAAACAACATTATTATAAACTTAATTTAAGTATTGAGTTCGAGGAAAATGTTTCTATGCCTTATTTTATCAAGAATTATAGCAAATTGTATAAAAAATATATAATATAATTACCAAGTATTTACCTCACAAATGAAAACTAGTACAATATGCCACAAGGAATATTTGATATAGAAGTAGCTAAACATTTTAGGTGGTTTACTCTTAAGAAGAAATGAGATAATAAATAAAAAAAGGGCTACCCAACTCTAATTAGCTAGGCAGCAGCATTAAATAATTTTATGAAGTTTCCTTCATATGTATACATATTATCATAATATAAGATAATAATTAATAAGATGTATTTAACATTGAAGTCTAATTATTTACACCGTGATGTATAACAGGAGTACTACTATCAATTGCTTTAAAAGAATATCCGTATCCTTTAGCAGTTCTAATTATATTTCTAAGAGCATTAACAGTTGCACTATGACCACCAGAATCATGCATTAAGACAATATTTGTCTTATTGTGTGATAAATGATTAATAACATTAGCATAGATATTATCACTGCTATATACATCACTACCTGCATCATTAGAGTCAACATTCCAATCAAAATAAGTATATCCCCTATTTTCTATTTCACTTGTTAAATAAGACATAATGCCAGTATGATAACGTCTACTTATTGTATTAGAACTACCTCCTGGAAACCTTGTGAATTTAGAATGAATACCTATAACATTAAATACTTTAGTATCAATTGCATTCAAATCTTCAAAAAAGTTATTACTATTAGCATATATATAAGAATAGTTATGCGTATTAGAATGAAGGGCAATTGTATGACCAGAGTCATAAGCCCTCTTTGTATAAGCATTTGCTCCACATACAAAGAATGTTGCCTTAACACCTTCTTCATCCAAAATATCTAGTATTTCCCTCGTCCTTTCACTAGGACCATCATCGAAAGTAAGATAAACATTACCATTTCCATAAGTCATTTGTGTAACAATTTTTTTAACTACAATAGTTCTTTCAACTGATGTAGTATTATTGCTACTATCAGTTACTGTATAAGTAATTTTATAAGTACCAACATTTGATGTATCAACATTTCCTGTGGATACAACCTTATCAGTAATATCGCCATCACAGTTATCTATAGCACTATACCCTAGTTCTTGATAATTGTTTCCAAGATAAAGGTAAATAGTACTATTACCACTAAGCTTAATAGTAGGAGCCTCTTCATCAATATATTCTATCTTTCTTTCAGTATTAAAAGCATTTCCAGAACTATCAGAAACAGTATAAATAATTTTGTTGTCTCCTGTTTCTATAATTACTTTATCAGTTAAATCTCCATCATAATTATCACTAGCGGTATAGCCTTCTTCAACATATTCTTTTCCAGGACAAGCCCTTCCTATCTCACTACCAACTAAATTAATAACAGGATTTTCCTTATCGACAACCTCAACTGCATATTTATTTTTGATATTAATAAAAAAATATTTAAATTCTACCTTAACATCATAACTACCTAGCTTACTTGTATCTACATTATTACTTACTCTAATCCTATTAGATAAATCAGTAAAAATATTATATACTTTAACATCAGGGTTATATACTTCACCTAAATTAACATTTCTATTATCAAATCTAACTCTAGGATATAGTAAAAATACTAAAATAGAAATGAGAATAACAAAAACTGATATAATAATTAACCACATATACTTCTTCATAACTACCTTCTTACTTTACAATTATAACAAAGAAAATAAAAAAATACTATTCCAAAATAGTACTTTTATTACTTTCTATATTTTTACCATATATAGTAAATTTCATTTTATCATCAATCGTTGCAAGTAAAACATCATTAATATCATTATAACCATTAACCTTAAGTTCATGTATTAGCCATTCTCTATCTTTACAAATAGCCCTTAAGTTATCAATTAGACACACTCCATCAATAATAACATTTGCTACTAAATTGCTATCCTTTGCCTTAATTTTTAAATCTTTTTTATTGCTTGGTTTAGCCCATTCATGGGGAAGAAAACTAATTCTTCCATCCGTCTCCATAATTGCAATATTAACTTCTGTTAAATCAAAGAATCCATTAACTCTTGCCTCAGATAATAGTTCATTAACATCAATTCGACATTTTCTAAGACCGGATTCAATAATTTTGCCATTTTCCATAAGTAAAGTTGGAACACCAATAAAAAATCTTCTA
The DNA here is from genome assembly GCA_947168625.1 of uncultured Caryophanales bacterium. Classification (GTDB taxonomy): domain Bacteria; phylum Bacillota_I; class Bacilli_A; order RF39; family UBA660; genus CAG-302. The sequence goes on along the minus strand of CAMVMQ010000009.1, from coordinate 4,620 downwards.
AGGAAAATACTCTTTCTTGTCATAAGTGAAATAACAACTGATGCTATGCCATATATAAAAAGAGATGCAATACCCGCAATCATATTCTTTTCAATATCTAATGATATATTGCAGCTATATTACCAATTGTAATACCCACAACGTAGTCAAATAAACTAAGTTGTGATATCTGCTTTTTACCAATCATCTTTGTAATAAAAAACAATACTATTAAAATAATAATCGATCTATATGATATTTTTAATATTTCCATAAATAAAACACCTCATTTTTATTATGGGTGTTTTAAATTTCTTATATACATCTAATATTATTTATAACCATACTAACAATAAGTACAATAAATATTACATAATAGTATTTACCTAAATATTTAAGCATATAATTGATAGTTTTATCAGTATCTTTAATAATATCGGCAATTAAACTTATTGTCATAAATATAATAACAATAAATAAAGGTATTCCGAGTATATTATAATTAAATGAACTAATAAAATCTAATCGCAATATTGCCTTAATACTTCTTGTTAATCCACAAGCAGGGCAATTAATACCAAATATCCTTTTAAATAAACACTCTCCCGGTATTATTCCTTTAAATAAAAGATAAATAAATAAGTAGAAACTTACCAAAATAAGAACATTAATAATTTTCTTCATCAATCTGTTAAAGGTTTACCATTAGCATCTGTATTTATAGAGCCAGAAAGTATCATAATACCTTCAATTAATCCCCATACAGCAGATACAACACTTAGTATTCCACAAGAAAGGATTGTAATTAGAAGTTGAGCTACTGCCCTACCAGTATAACCCAAGTAAAAGTTATGAACTCCTAGAGCTCCCAAGAATATTCCCAAAAGACCAGCAGCCATTTTTGACTTAGCATTCGGGTCATGATTAACATTTCCTCCACCATTCTTATTAACTTTTACTCCACACTTTAAACAAATATCCTGTTCTTCGTTTAATTCGGTACCACAATTTGTACAAAACTTAGCCATAAATATCCCTCCTTACTATAATTTATTTACTAAATTTTTTAATAATTCTTTTTCTTCATTAAGGCTTTGTCTCTCTTTATCAACAATCTCTTTAGGTGCTTTACTAACATAATTTTCATTAGAAAGTAGTTTTTCTCTTCTGTTAATTGAAGATTCAAGTCTTTCTTTTTCTTTAAGAAGCTTTTTCTTTTCTTCTTCTATATTCTTACTATTATCAAAAATAATCTTAATATATAGTCCTTTATATTGAATCTCTGTACCATTATTATCACTATCAGATAGTCTATCCCCAAGTTTAAGCATATTAGTAATAATTTCTCTTTCATATTCAGTACTAGTCTTTAAATATACTTTATATTCACCAATATTACCTAGAGAAGCCTTTTTATTACGATACATAGTAATAAAATCTAAAATATCATCAACATTAGTTTCAAATACTTCTTTTTTATTATACTTAGGATAAGTACTTATCATAATAGAATCAGCTTCTTTAATAGGAAGCATACTATATATTTCCTCAGTAACATATGGCATAAATGGATGAAGCATTTTAATGATATCAGTAAGTACTTTAATTAGTACACTCTTCGTTGTATTATCACTATAAAATTTAGATAACTCTATATATTTGTCACAGAAGTCACTCCATACAAAATCATATAAAGTAGAAGCTGCTATATTAAAATCATATTTATCCATACTCTTTATTACAGCCTTAATTGTATTATTAAGTTTTGTAAGAATCCATTTATCGTGTTCTCTTAAATTATCTAAAGTATAATTATCTTTATTAAAGTCTTCAACTTTCATCAAAACAAATCTAGAAGCATTCCATATTTTATTAATATAATTCCAAGTAGATTTAACTTTTTCTTCATCATATCTCAAATCCATACCAGAAGCAGTACAAGTGGTTAAAAAATATCTAAGAGAGTCTGCTCCATACTCATCTATTACATCCATAGGATCTATTCCATTACCTAAACTTTTACTCATCTTTCTGCCTTGCTTATCACGAATAAGTCCATGAATTAAACAGTCTTTAAATGGTCTTTGTTTAGTAAACTCTAGTCCTTGAAATGTCATTCTATTTACCCAAAAAGGAATAATATCATATCCAGTTACCAGAACATTGTTAGGATAATATCTTTTTAATAATTCCGTATCATTAGGCCAACCTAAAGTACTAAATGGCCATAATGCACTTGAAAACCAAGTGTCAAGAACATCATAGTCTTGTATCCAACCTTCTTCCTTAGGTGCATCAATTCCAACATAAACCTGGTCACCTTTATACCATGCGGGAATTCTATGTCCCCACCATAGCTGTCTAGAAATACACCAATCATAAGTAATTTCCATCCAGTGATTCATTATCTTCTCGAATCTAGCAGGAACAAAATTAACTTTATTTTTTTTATCTTTTTGATTTTCTAAAACAGCATCCGCCAATGGTCTCATTTTAACAAACCATTGTTTAGACAAATAAGGTTCTACCATTACATCAGTTCTTTCTGAAAAACCAACATTATGATTAATAGGATCTACTTTAATAAGAAGATTCTTTTCTTTTAAATCATTAACAACTCTGTTACGACATTCAAATCTATCTAATCCATTATAAATACCAGCATTCTCATTCATTGTTCCATCAGTATTCATAACAATAATTCTCTGTAGATTATGTCTATTACCAACTTCAAAATCATTAGGATCGTGAGCAGGTGTAATCTTTACAACACCAGTACCAAAATCCATATCGGCATGAATGTCTCCTATTACAGGAATTGGCTTATTAACTAAAGGTAGAATAACATTGTTACCAATATATTTTTTGTATCTTTCATCATTTGGATTAACAGCAACAGCGGTATCACCAAATAATGTTTCAGGTCTAGTAGTCGCAACCTCTAAATACTCATCAGAGCCTTCTAACATATATTTAATATGATAAAAAGCTCCAGGTACATCCTTATAAATTACTTCTTCGTTAGATAGAGCTGTCTTAGCTAAAGGATCCCAGTTAATAATTCTTTCTCCACGATAGATTAAACCTTTATTATATAAGTCTACAAATACTTTTTTAACAGCATTAGATAAACCATCATCTAAAGTAAATCTTTCTTTCGAATAATCTAAAGCAAGACCTAACTTAGCCCACTGAGCATGAATATTTTCAGCATACTCATCTTTCCAAGCCCAAGCAACCTTAAGCCATTCTTCACGTTCCATACTACGAGGATCAATACCTTCACTTCTAAGTTTCTTATCAATCTTAGCCTGTGTAGCAATACCTGCATGATCCATACCAGGTATCCATACAGCATCGTATCCTTGCATTTTCTTATATCTAATAATAATATCTTGAAGAGAAGTATCCCATGCATGACCTAAATGTAATTTACCCGTAACATTAGGAGGAGGAATAACAATACAAAAAGGTTCTTTACTCTTATCATTAGAAGTAAAATAACCATTTTCTTTCCAAGTATTATACTTATCTTTTTCCACTTCTAAGTGGTTGTATTTCTTATCAAGCATAAATAGCACCTATCCTTTTATCAATATAATTATTTAATACCATTGTAAGTTGTTTAAAGAACTTTTCTATATCATCATTTTCAAAAGTAAGCATATCAAATAATTTAGCTACATAAGCATTTTGTTTAAGTAAATAATAAGAGTATTTATAATTGAAAGAATACATCTTAGATAGTAGGGCTAATACACTATCAGAATTATTTTCACATACTTTATTATGAATTGTTTTAAACTTTTTAAAATCATTATACACAATAGAATTAGGATAACTACTAATTCTTGTATCCACATAAGGATAATTAACAAATAATCTAAAAGAATCTAAATTGTGAGCATCTTTTACAATAGCACAAATATGTCTAGTTTTCTCATCAATTCCTCTAGGGAAACCATTCTTGTAGCAGCCAAATATAGCTATTTGAATAATACTGTCATAAGTAGTATCTTTAGTTATATCTCTAATCAATCCTTTAGTAAATAATATATCTAAAGTTTTTTCTGTAACTTCATCATCTTCTTCATCTATTCGATAATTAGGAGTTTTCGAAAAATTACCTATTTCATGAAATAAACTAGCAAGTTCAACAACTGCAATTTCTTCTTCCGTAAATATACCAAGACCAGTAGCAAGTTCTTTAGCTATTTCCATTACTTTTAGAGAATGAAAATACCTGGATTTAATATTAACATTATTCATATCATATTTTCTAACATATTGTTCGAATATCTTCATAATCCTACTACTCTTCATATACTATCTCCTTTTTGTTAATATAAGTATATACTAAAAACATATATTTTTCAAGATATTTAGCTATAAAAATAATAGTCATTCTTTGGTAATATTTTATATTTATTTAACCGCTTCGCTACCCAAAATAACTTCGTTATTTTTCCATAACCCATTAGGAGAGATTTCTTCTATTAAGTAATACACTGGATAGATGAAAATGCCTTTAAATATAATGATTTATCAATTTTAAAAAAAATACAAATGTACAAAAAATCAATACTAACTAATCAGTATTGATTTTCTTTTTCTCTTTATCAATAATATTTTTAATGTCTA